>NZ_BOSG01000008.1 GCF_018403225.1 Paenibacillus sp. J23TS9
AAGCTTCTCATCAACTCCGCTCGACTTGCATGTATTAGGCACGCCGCCAGCGTTCGTCCTGAGCCAGGATCAAACTCTCCAAGAAAGTTGATAGCTCATTTTGAAACTGACGAGATATAATCTCATTTGTGCTCCACCATCGATTCAGACAGAAGTCTTGAACCCGATGATCTCGCGTTTCGGCTTTGCAAGCAAAGCCTGTATCTCACTCGTTGTTCAGTTTTCAAAGATCAAATTCTTTCTCGTTTCCGCTTCAACATTTTGTCTCAGCAGCAACTCTTATAATATATCATACATGCTCGATGCTTTGCAAGTCTTTTTTTTTAAAACTTTTTTCGAAGTTTATTTCAATCAACTTTCGCAGGCATCTCACAGGCTCTCAATTCCATGTTACTAAAACTGAAGCGAAAATAAATTTATCATAGAATCCATTCCCCCGTCAAGCATTTAATGCTTAAATTGAGAGAGCTTGTTGTTACGTGCATATTTGGAGAGTTCCTTGGGTGGCGCAAACCGGGCATACATGCGAAATACCGTTTTATATCTGTTGGCAATCGCGTTTCTGACATCCAGATCCAATCTCTGATCACTCAAATCAAACAACATCTCATCCAGCTCTTTGCGTAGCACATAATCAAGTTCCTTGAATTCCTTATCATTAAAAAGCATACCCAGCATGTTTGCCTGGCCTCCTTGTCTATTGAAAACAATTGTATCTTCTCATATTGCAGAGCACGGATCGAGGTAATAATAGTAGCTTGGTTCAATTGATGTAGATGGCTCAATTTTACCGCCTTACTGTTATGCACAGTTTTTGGGAAATTTATGAATGTGATTTTCGTAAATTCCCCAATTGTAACCATTATGGCTATCCCTTCATCAGGGTATAAGTTACTGTGCTCTCAATAATGGCCGCGACAAACAACAAAATTACTATCCAAACGGACGCCGTTAGAGATCTTCTGAACATCTCCCTCCATCTTTCCTTCAATGCTCCCTTCCCGCTCCCGCCAAGACTTGAAAGAACCAGTAATCCCATTTGAAGTCCGAACGCACAGGCAATGATAATAGCCGGTATTTCAATGACCCCATGAGGCAGCAGTCCTTTAACCACCAAATCAAACAAGCTGTTCCCCTGCTCCATGGAGCTATGTACGAGATATCCTACTACCATTCCATTGATCAGCAGAAATAAGATCGGTAGGACGCCCACGAATAGACCCAGAAAAATCATCACCACGGCCTTAATGCTGTTATTGAAGAAAATAAATACAAAAAAGCTCCACTTTGGGCTTGTAGACTTGCTTAGAGTTTCACTGATATCACGAATACCACTCATCTGCTGATTAATGATTTCCGAAAGAGATCCCGTACTATACCATCCCGCTACGATGCCGAGAATAAACAGGATTGTTACAAACACTAACGTTTTCCGGATCGCTCCAAGGTCTTTTAGAAAAGTAGTGAATCGAAGCATATAAAACCTCCTCTTGGTAATAACTCGCTGGTACGAGCATACATTTGAAGTAAACAAGCATTCGAATGTGGGAAAGGGGCGACTATAGCGATGAATTCATTTTTTTATGTGTTGAACGGCCGCAAAATTAAACGTACCTTCTTTGTTCTCGCCGCGGCACTATTTGCTATCGGTATTGTTTATGTAGAATCCGACAATATTACAGTGTTCTCCGAAGGAGCTCCTGCTGCCATTTACAGCGTTCCTACGGACAAGAAGGTTATTGCCCTGACTTTTGATATCAGTTGGGGTGAAAAGCGTCCTGAGCCAATTCTCAACGTTCTCAAAGACAAGGGTGTCGAGAAAGCAACCTTCTTCCTCTCCTCCCCTTGGAGCAAGAGCCACCCGGATATCGTCAATCAGATTAAAACAGCCGGATTTGAAATCGGAAGCCACGGTCATAAGCATGTGAACTACACCACCTTAAGCGATGAAGAGATTAAGTCCCAGCTTACAACTGCCAATTCTATATTAACCGATTTGACTGGAAAGGAACCCAACCTGCTGCGCCTGCCTAATGGTGATTTTGATAAGCGGGTGCTGAAAATCGCAGACAGTTTGAATTACAAGGTCATCCAGTGGGATACCGACTCTCAGGATTGGAAAAATATCGGCGTCGACAATATCGTCAAGCGCGTCGTAAACAAAGCACATCCGGGTGATATCGTCCTCCTTCATGCCAGCGATTCCTCCAAACAAACGCATGAGGCTCTTCCTATTATTATTGATGAGCTCCGCAAACAGGGGTATGAATTCGTAACTGTTTCCGATCTTCTGACCCAAGCGGATACCAAAGGCAAGGAAATCCGTGACCAAGCCACGCTTCAGCAGGCAATTGATGATGCTGCTGGTATGTAGCATATAGAATCATAAAGAAAAAAGAGCTAAGTTTCTTAGCTCTTTTTTGATTTCAGCAGCTTATGCAGTATCAAAATCTGGTATGCATTGCAGGCTAACAATGGGACCACAATAAAAACTGTAGCATTATTGTCATTGATTTTGAGTCCCCCTACCATCTCGACGATCGTAATCGCTGTCATGAAAAAGATGGTTGGCACCCAAGCGCTTGGATTGGTAGCTCTGACTTTAAAGTAAGCTACTGCGACAGCCACAATCAGAATGGCTATCCCCAGCAGCAGATCAGCCATTTGGCTGCTGTTCTCCCTTCCCACAAAAGAACGGAAGAACATAACTTCCAGCAGCGCCAGGATCGCTAGAACAAACTGTATGTACTGCCACGCTTTTCTCGGAAAAACGCCGATTGCTGTATAATTCAGGATCATATAAGCAAAAAAGCCCAGCTGTGAGTACACGCTTGTCATTGCCCCAAAACCGAATAGAATAAGCAGATAAAATAAGATATCGCTTGTATCCTTAAATGAAATTGATTCTCTGCTGTACGGCAGCAGGAACCCGGTAATAATGGAGACAATAGCTCCCACAAGCAAGGTTTGAATAAATAACTTGGACCAATTTTTCAAGTTCAACTCGTCTGCACCCCCAAGAGTTTATTTTACCAACGTTCTCATTAAAAAACCATTCCCGAATCGACATATTTCGAAATTCACCTCGGCATACTACATTCAGGATGATAGCAAAGGAGTGACGCTTATGAAGTGGCCGGTATTAGGCATATGTGGAATCATACTCGGACTTTCTGCCGTACTGTCAGGCTGCGGATCCGAACAGAGCTATGCACCGCCGCAAGGCGATTATAAAGAAATGAAAACAATGGTGGTCGATATCCTCAAAAGCGATGAGGGCAAAAAAGCCGTTGAGGACGCGCTCAAACAAAGCGGCGGTAGCTCATCGGGCGGCATGGGCATGCAGATGATGACCACCCAGGCAACGGATCAGATCCGTACGGCCGTGAAAGACACCATCACATCCGAAGAGTATAAGAAGGAATTCGAAAAAATCATGACCGACCCGCAGTTCGCCGGTGACTTCGCGAAAGCGATCAGCACCCAGAACAAGCAGCTGCATATGCAGTTGATCAAAGACCCGACGTATCAAAAATCGGTTGCGGATATCATGAAGTCTCCGGAAGTGGCAAAGATGTTTCTGGATCTGACCAAAACGCCAGAATACCGCAAGCAGTCCATGACGGTAATGCAGGAAGCCATGCAAAATCCAATGTTTAAAATGGAGGTTATGAGCCTTCTGAAGAATGTTGTAACTCAAGAGCTTCAACCCAAGGTGGAAAAAGGCGGTAAAGGCGAGGAAGGCGGAAAGCAAGAAGGCGGCGACAAAGCTAACAAAGACAAAGACAAGGACAGCGGTGGCGGAGACAGCGGCGGTTCTTAACTTGAACAAAAGAAAAAGCCCTTTACGGGCTTTTTCTTTAATTTGACTCAATTTTATTTCTCACTCTTAGCAATAATATTGGCAGCCAGTTCATTATAAAGCTGACCGCTCGTCGATTCGGGCTTATACACCGATGGCGAGAAATCCGGTTCCGAGATATGATTATCCGGTGCTCCCAGCGGAAACTGCGCCAACAGATTCGTATGAAGCGTTTCGGCAAGCTGTCCGCCGCCTCCGCGTCCAAATACAAAATCCTTTTCTCCGCAATGAGAACATTCGTAATACGCCATGTTTTCTACCACACCCAAAATTTCATGGTTGGTTTGGATGGCCATGGCCCCTGCACGGGCTGCTACAAAAGCGGCCGTAGCATGCGGCGTGGTAACAATAATCTCTTTGCTTTGCGGCAGCATCTGATGCACATCAAGCGCAATATCACCGGTTCCCGGAGGTAGATCCAGAAGCATATAATCAAGCTCGCCCCAATTTACATCATTAAAAAATTGATGAAGCATTTTGCCAAGCATCGGTCCGCGCCATACAACCGGATTGTTCTCCCGGATGAAGAATCCCATAGACATGATTTTCACGCCAAAACGCTCCACTGGTACAATGACTCCGTCCACAACAACGGGACCTTCCTCGATCCCCATCATATCCGGAACGCTGAATCCATAGATATCCGCGTCAATCAGTCCCACTCTTTTCCCTTGACGGGCAAGAGCAGCGGCCAGATTAACGGTTACTGTGGATTTACCGACGCCGCCTTTTCCGCTTGCCACCGCGATAAAATGAACACGCGGATCGCCCAGCAGTTCATTTTTTTCAAGTCCGGCCGCATGTCCCTTCACCAGCTTATCCTCATCCGTCTTGCTTTCATGATCGCCCAGTATCTTGCTGCGCTCATGCTCATTTGCTTCGCGCATACGGATATGAACATCTTCGGCACCGGCAGCCTGCAAACGATCGCGGATTTCCTTCTCCAGCGCTTGTCCATATCCTTCACGATTATCCAGTGTAATTACGGAAAGCGATACTCTCGTTTCCTTTACAACAATATCTCTTATCATCTGCAGCTCAATCAGGCTTCTACCCGTGGCAGTATCACCAATGGGCTGTAACACTTCTTGAACTTGCTCACGTGACAACATGATGGCAGCACCTCTGCTTTATATATTGGCATCCATACATGGATAAGCCCCAGTAGGTATTATACCATCAACGCTCATTTTCTGACGACAGTTTCACCTTTTCTCCGGATAAATACCTCAGCATGCCCTTGTACACCGCTGCCGCGACCTTTCGCTGATAATTCTCATCTCGAAGAAGCTGTGATTCCTGCGGATGGGAGAGAAAACCTAACTCCACCAGCGCCGAAGGCATTTTTAATGCTTGCAAAAGATACACGGTATCCACCGTTTTGGCAACACGATCGGTATTTTCAAGATTACGCTTAATTTCATCCTGGATAAGTTCTGCGAGCCCTGCATTGTCCGGATGGTTAGGGTAATAGAAGGTTTGAGCCCCGCTCCAGCGATTGGACGGAAAGCTGTTCAAGTGTATGCTCAGAAACAGATCCGCCTTAGTATCCTGGATTAGCTTCGCCCGCTGCTTCAAGTCTTCCGTCTTGCGTTTGGAATACCCCTTGGTGTCAGCTCCGGCCAGATCGTAATCACCTTCACGTGTCATGTATACCAGAGCCCCAGCCTGCTGCAAATAATCCCGGAGATACAAGGCAATCGCAAGATTCACATCTTTTTCAATGACGCCCTGTTTGCTTACCGCTCCCCCATCCGGTCCGCCATGGCCAGCATCCAATGCAATTACCTTTCCCGATAATGGAAGGCTCCAGTGACCCGTAGTTTTTACCGTAGGGATATTAAATGTGGCTACAGCGATAAACACGACAAGCAGACACATGCCCATCAGCAATTTTTTGATTGAGCTTAGCCGAATCCACAGCATCTGCTTGCCAGGCCCCTGCTTGGACATAAAAAATCCACCTCCGTTCCCATATCGACTTTACTCATCTATATGGGTGGAGGTGGACAAATAGTACCTTAAGGTGTAACTTGAGCTCTCATACCGGATATGAGCACTTCAGCGACTTCCGGGCGGGTAAACTCCGGAGGCGGGCACTGGCCATCTCTCAGCAAACCGCGTACTTTGGTGCCGGAAAGTGTGAGATGGTCCTCATGCGGATGCGGGCAGGTCTTGCTCGAGGCCATATTACCGCATTTCTTGCAGAAAAAGCTATGCTCGAAGAACAGCGGCGTAATCCCGAGTTCTTCGGGCTTGAAATTAGAGAATATCTCCTGGGCTTCATAAGTACCATAGTAATCACCGACTCCCGCATGGTCGCGGCCGACGATGAAATGGGTACAGCCGTAGTTTTTACGTACAATGGCATGGAAAATGGCTTCTCTTGGACCTGCATAACGCATGGCTGCCGGAAAAACCCCCAGGAAGGTCCGATCCTCCGGATAATAATTCTCCAAGAGCACCAGGTAACTCTTCATCCGAACATCCGCCGGGACATCATCGGATTTGGTCTCCCCAACAAGAGGATTAAGGAAAAGCGCATCCACGATTTCCATGGCACTTTTCTGGATATACTCATGAGCCCGATGCACCGGATTACGGGTCTGAAAGCCGACAACCGTATTCCACCCCTTTTGACGGAAAAGCTCGCGCGTTCTAGCAGGATCAAAATAAAAATCGCCGAATCTTGCAGGCTGTGGGCGATTGAGGACCTTCACACTTCCACCAACATAGATTGGAGAGCGCTCCAGCAATTTTTTAACGCCTGGATGTTCCGGATCATTGGTCTTAAATACTTTCAGTGCTTCCTCATTCTGATCCGCCTCATAGACGCTTCCAACAGTCAAGACGGCGTAAATAACGTTGTCTTCGGCGCCAGTCAGTGCCACCTGATCTCCTAAGCTCAGTCCACGGGCTACCTCTTCATCTACCGATAAAGTAACCGGTATGCTCCAGACTGTTCCACTGGCAAGACGCATGGTACTGACTACAGATCGGTAATCCTCCTCATTCATAAAGCCTTCAAGCGGGGAGAAAGCACCGCTCCCGATTAAATCCAGGTCGGATATCGTCCAGTTATTCACCGGGATCTGCTTTAATTGATAAGAAGCCTTCAAAAGATCTTCTCTCTCCTGCCCTTCAGCAATCCGGTTAATGAGCTTGCCGCCATGCGGAAGTATTGCTGTCATATCTGTTCCCCCTGTTTCATTCGCTTTATTGGCTTTATTGGTGAAGTCCGCATTCTGTTTTCTCACTGTCGGACCAGCGTCCTGCTCTTGGATCTTCTCCCGGATTAACCGGGCGGGTGCAATGTTCGCAGCCTATACTGGGAAAGTTTTGATCATGAAGGGGATTGTACAGCACTTGATTATCGCGGATATATTTCCATACATCATCAGATGTCCATTCGGCAATGGGATTGAACTTAACCAGTCCGAATTTATGGTCATACTCTACCTTTTTGGCATTTGCACGAGTAGGGGCTTGATCCCTGCGTATTCCCGTAATCCAGGCATCATATTGGGAAAGAATTCGTGTCAAAGGTTCGACTTTGCGGATATTACAGCATTGGTTTGGATTTGTTTTCCACAGTTCCTCTCCATGCTGTGCAGCCTGCTCATCTGTGGTCAGCTTCGGAGATACACGCACGAACTGAATACCGTATTTTGATTCCAGGCGGTCTTTGGTTTCGTAAGTTTCTTTAAAATGAAAATCCGTATCCAGATAAAAGATATCAGTTGAAGGGCTAACCTTCTGTAAAATATCGACTAAAACCACATCTTCAGCACCGAAGCTGCAAGCGAATGTTAAATTCGGGAATGTCTCAACGGCTACACGGATCACTTCTTCGGCAGAAGCATGCTCAAGTTCAGCAGCCTGAATCTCAATCCACTTTTCCTTTTCAAGCAAATTCATTATGAAAGTCTCTCCCCTTCCGAATAATTCACTTCATTAAATTCAGTTAATACCTAGTGGTTTAATATGATTAAATCCAGTATAAACCAATATGGTTGGTTGTCAATGCTTTTAACATGTTTTTTCAAGGGAAACGAATAAAAAAAGCCCTTCAATAGAAGGACTTTTCTTCAAATTAAATTAAAGCTCCAGCGCTTTTTTGGCTGTCATCTTGTCATTCTCCAGCATTTTATGCAAATCGTAGGCATGATAAAGGCCGCGCTCCATCATAAAGTTAAACACTTTCGCATGTATTTTGATCGCACCGTTCAGCTGCTTCACGAATGTATCCCTTAACTGAGGTGTGGCCGTTTCGGTGATGGCAGTCGCGTAGTTCTTTATGCAGCATTTCAGCATGCCCAGCAAATGACCTGCATAAAAGCCCGTCATATCCTCATGTTCGCCTTTGCTTTTGTTGTTACGGTTCTCAGTCGGTGCCATCGAGTAAAAATGAAGCAGCTCTTTTAAATTGCTTTCCAGTGCCTTAATAGTATCCTCATAAAGAGCGTGCAGCTTCGGATCCGTCACTTCATGGAGATGCATCTTCAGGGCTATCAGATTGTTTGCCGTGGACGCCGTCAGCTCGTGCAGCTCCATCGTTTCATGCCATGCCAGGTGTTTGCGTTGCATGCTTGCGTTCACATTTTCATTTGCGCTAGGTTGCAAAATCGAATCCCTCCGTTTCTGTAATACTTCATCATATGGTGGATTCGCCCATTGGGCACATTGTCTTAATCATAAACAAAAAATAATTTGGGGCTTCAAAAGGCACAATATCAAATGCAGCAATAACCCCTTCCAAGGAGGAACAACTTTGAACACTTATAACCAACAGCAGATTTCTCAGCTCGTGCAGCAATTGATTCAGCAAACGCAGCAGGCCTCGCAAAAATACGAGCAGCTGCTCCGACAAGAGCAAAGCAATGCGGCTCAGCTCGAGCAAATGGCCCAGCGCGAACAGCAGGCAGCCCAAACGATTCAAACCGCCTTGCAAGGGCACCAGCATGCCATCCAGCAGTTGCAGCAAATCTCCAATCTGGCTCATCAGTTGAATGGCGGCGCATCCAACGACAACGCGTACTTCAACACGTTTGCACAACAGCAAAACCACCAAGGTATGGGAATGGGCGGTTTTCAAGGCTTCCAACGCTAAAAGATGTATATAAAGGAAACAGATCACAAGTCATTGCCGGTCTATTTCCTTTTTGGAGGTAAAGAGAGGTGATCCTATGTTAGTCGATTCCGGAAAAATTCAGTCTTCTTCCTTGGTCTGCAGCGATTGCGGCAAAGAGGCTGAACAGATTCATGTATGGTGGAAGAATGGACGAAACGACGATGGCCAGGGTTACAGCCAGGTTTTTGCAGAATGCCCGTCCTGCCATTCTCAGCTCCTTCACAAGGATGCATACGGGGAAATCGGGTCCGTTGAGGATGCTTTACGTATTTTACAGGGTTAATGATTCACATAATGGAACTGCCTATGGCAGTTCTTTTTTTACAATAAAAAACCCCTGGCCGGTAAAGGCCAGAGGCTTGTAATTCCTTGGAAACCAAGGAACAAATATTAACGTTTGGAGAACTGAGGTGCGCGACGAGCCGCTTTAAGACCGTATTTTTTACGTTCTTTCATACGTGGGTCACGAGTCAGGAATCCTGCTTTTTTCAAAGATGGACGGAAATCCGGATCTGCTTTGAGCAGTGCACGGGAGATACCGTGACGGATTGCTCCTGCTTGACCAGAGATACCACCACCGTGAGCAATAACGAGCACGTCGTATTGTCCCAGTGTTTCAGTCAAGTTCAGTGGTTGTTTAACGATCAGCTTGAGTGTTTCCAAACCGAAATATTCATTGATGTCGCGTTTATTGATGACAATGCGTCCTTCACCCGGTACAAGGCGAACACGTGCTACCGAATGTTTACGACGACCTGTCCCATAGTATTGTACTTGTGCCATGAAACTGTCCTCCTTTTAATTATCCGCGAAGTTCGTAAACTTCTGGGTTTTGTGCTGCATGTGGATGCTCAGTGCCTGCATATACTTTCAATCTCAGCTTCATTTTCTCGCCCATGCGAGTTTTAGGAAGCATGCCGTGAACAGCTGATTCCAATACACGTTCTGGTTTGCTGTTCAGAAGGTCATGAGCGTTAGTCACTTTCAAACCACCTGGATGCATGGAGTGACGGTAGTATTTCTTGTTTTGCATTTTCTTGCCTGTAAGGTGAATCTTCTCAGCATTGATGACAACTACAAAGTCACCTGTGTCAACGTGAGTTGTGAATTGTGGCTTATGTTTGCCACGGATCAAAGCAGCTGCTTCGCTCGCCAAACGACCAAGAGTTTTGCCTTCGGCATCAATAACGTGCCAGTTGCGCTCAACTTCATTTGGCTTAGCCATATAGGTGGTACGCATGAATAGTTCCTCCTTGTATTCGTCCGAAAATCATTTATCTTCGTTCATTGTCGTTATCAAAAGTCATTTGTAAATGTAAGGTTTGTAATTTTCTTAATTGGGGGCTGTGGGATAGCCATTAAGAAAACACAACTTTTATTCTACAGTATAGGCAGATAAATCGCAAGCTGATTTTCAATGTTTTTAATTGAAATTCTCATATTCCACATTCCATAAAATAAGTCCTTTGGATTCCGCGGTTGGACCTGCTTTCATCCGGTCTTTTGCCTGCAATATCGACGCGATATCCTCAGGCTTCTTACGGCCTTTCCCCACTTCCAGCAATGTGCCCGCAATAATGCGAACCATATGCTGCAAAAAGCCGTTGCCTGTAATAAAGATATGAATCAAGCCCTGGTCCCGGGTTCCCGGGCGGCAAATGGATTGATCCCTCTCTATATGGGCATCATATACCGTACGGATATGAGATGGCTTGGTAGAGTGTCGGGACGCAAAGGATGTATAGTCATGCGTGCCAATCAGATGCTTCAACCCCTCAGCCATGGCCTCTACATTCAACCTGCCAGGATGATGAAGCTCCGTATTTCTGCGGAATAAATCCGGAAATTGATTGGCATTGATGGTATAACGGTATGTTTTCCGCTTCGCAGACCTTCTGGAGTGAAACTCCAGCGGGACTTCTCTGGCTTCCGTGACCATGATATCTCTTGGAAGTCTGGAGTTCAGTGCCATACACCAACGTTCCACAGGAATCTTGGAAGTGGTGTGAAAATGAAAAACCTGTCCATAAGCGTGAACACCGGCGTCAGTGCGGCCCGAAGCATGTATTTTCACTTTCTCTCCCGCGAGCATATCAATTGACTTCTCCAGATAATCCTGAATGGCATTTCCATCCGGCTGGGTCTGAAAACCGCTGTAGTTCGTACCGTCATAGCTGACTTTCATACATATGTTGCGCATTCCCCATAACCTCCTGAATCCTCTGCCTGCCTTTTACCGAAAAAGGCAACTCATGCGCTGCTCACGCTGAAACATAAAACGGCTCCGCCGTACAACACGGCGGAGCCGTTCCTGATGAAGTCAAAGGAACACGAACCTGGGCCTGTTATCCGGAAAAGATGGTCTTTATCCGTTCACAAGTCCCGGACGTGAAAAAAAGGGTTCGATCAGAATCATACGATTCCTTCCCCCCTTTCCCCATCCTCACCTGTTTACGCGCGGTCAACCAGTTCCAGATAAACCATAGGCGCGGAGTCACCGCGGCGAGGTCCGAGTTTCAAGATACGTGTGTATCCGCCTGGACGCTCAGAATAACGGGTAGCCAGTTCGCTGAACAGTTTTTGGATAGCGTCTTGCTCTCCATCAATAGTTTCACGACGAACGAATGCTGCCACTTGACGACGAGCGTGAAGGTCACCCTTCTTTGCTTTAGTGATCAGCTTTTCTGCGATGGAACGAACTTCCTTCGCTTTCGCTTCCGTAGTTTGGATGCGTTCATATAAGAACAGGTCGGTAACCAGGTCACGGAATAAAGCTTTACGTGCGCTGGAATCGCGGCCCAACTTTTGGTATGCCATGTTTTCCCCTCCTTCGCTAACGATTCTAAGAAGCTATTCTTCTGTCCGAAGTCCCAGACCAAGTTCCTCGAGCTTTTCCTGTACTTCTTCCAAAGACTTGCGGCCCAGGTTACGGACTTTCATCATGTCTTCTTCGGTTTTAGTAGTCAGCTCTTGTACCGTGTTAATACCGGCACGCTTGAGGCAGTTGTAGGAACGAACGGAGAGATCAAGCTCTTCGATCGTCATTTCAAGCACTTTTTCTTTTTTGTCTTCTTCTTTTTCGACCATGATTTCAGCATCTTTTGCTTCGTCAGTCAGACCGACGAACAGCATCAAATGCTCGGTCAAAATTTTGGCGCCGAGGCTTACAGCCTCTTCTGGGCGGATGCTTCCATCAGTCCAGATTTCAAGCGTCAATTTGTCATAGTTGGTCACTTGACCAACCCGCGTATTCTCCACGCCATAGTTGACGCGGCTAATCGGGGTATAGATAGAATCGACCGGGATGACGCCAATCGGTTGATCATCACGTTTATTCTTATCTGCTTGGACATAGCCACGACCGCGGTTAGCAAAAATACGCATGTGAAGTCTCGAACCTGGACCCATCGTTGCAATATGAAGGTCCGGATTAAGAATCTCAACATCGCTGTCCGCCCGGATATCTCCTGCCGTCACAACTCCTTCACCCTCAGCATCAATCTCGAGGACTTTTTCCTCATCAGAATGAATTTTCAGGGATAGAGCCTTCAGGTTCAGAATAATTTCCGTCACGTCTTCCATTACACCCGGAACCGTTGAGAACTCGTGGAGAACGCCATCGATCTGTACGGATGTTACGGCTGCGCCTGGCAGCGAGGAAAGCAGGATCCGGCGAAGGGAATTCCCCAAAGTCGTTCCATATCCACGCTCAAGCGGTTCTACTACAAACTTGCCATAGGCTCCGTCTTCACTGACGTCTACGGTCTCAATTTTCGGCTTTTCGATTTCAATCACGCAATTACCCCTCCTTCAAACGTCGCTCCTATTTGAAACTGTCAACTTATCTTGTGTAAACATGTAGTATGCCTAAACAACCATTATTAGCAGATTGTGCCGGAAATATACCACATTCTTCAGGTTGACTTCAATTAGACACGACGACGTTTAGGCGGGCGGCAACCGTTATGTGGAACTGGAGTAACGTCTTTGATCAGGTTAACTTCCAGACCAGCTGCTTGCAAAGAGCGGATCGCTGCTTCACGGCCTGCACCTGGACCTTTAACCATAACCTCTACCGATTTCATTCCATGTTCCATAGCAGCTTTTGCTGCGGATTCTGCAGCCATTTGAGCTGCAAACGGAGTCGACTTACGGGAACCCTTGAATCCAAGGCCGCCGGAGCTTGCCCAGGAAATCGCGTTTCCATGAGGATCCGTAATTGTTACGATCGTATTATTGAACGTGGAACGGATATGAGCCACTCCGGATTCAATATTTTTGCGGTCACGACGTTTAGTACGTACGACTTTTTTCGGTTTAGCCATTCTCTTTTATCCCCCCTTCTTATTTCTTCTTGTTCGCTACAGTACGACGAGGGCCTTTCCGTGTACGAGCATTCGTTTTAGTACGTTGTCCACGAACCGGCAGACCGCGGCGATGACGCACTCCACGATAGCAACCGATCTCAACGAGACGTTTAATATTCAAGGAAATTTCACGACGCAGGTCACCTTCAACCTTAACCGATTTGTCGATCGTTTCACGCAATTTGCTGACTTCATCTTCCGTCAAATCACGAACACGAGTGTCCGGATTGATGCCTGTAGTGCTCAGAATTTTCTGGGAAGTCGTTTTACCGATTCCGAAAATATAAGTCAAGGCGATCTCAACGCGTTTGTCACGTGGCAAATCCACACCAGCTATACGAGCCATTTTACGCTACACCCCCTTCAATTAACCTTGTTTTTGTTTGTGTTTCGGATTTTCACAGATAACCATAACAGTACCTTTGCGGCGAATGACTTTGCATTTTTCGCAAATAGGCTTCACAGAAGGTCTCACCTTCATGTTAATTACCTCCCTCAAGTTTTGCAAAGCAAAACTCACTTCGTAAGGATTGACTAAAGTCTTGTAACACAAAACTTTTTTCATAAGGATTTGCTCCCATCATGAAGGAAGCAAATTCATATCTTATAGGATCAACCGGATTTTACAAGTGTAAAACCAGGAAAGAACATTTTCAAGTGCCATATAGGATCATAACATCCCTGGCGTCTTAATGAAAGAAACGGTAAAAATTACTTACGGTACGTTATACGGCCTTTGGATAAATCATAAGGCGATAACTGCACGACCACTTTGTCTCCTGTCAGAATACGGATAAAGTGCATCCGCAGCTTACCGGAAACATGAGCAAGAATTTGATGACCATTCTCAAGCTCAACCTTGAAAGTAGCATTCGGCAACGGTTCGATGACCGTACCTTCCACTTCAATTACATCTTCTTTGGCCACAGTTAGTCTCCTTTCTCTTCAGCATGGGATTCGGTGGACTGCACAAACTTCGCGACTGCAAAACGCAGCTTTCCGTTCGTGACCCGACCGCTTTCATTTAAACTGTTAGCGACCTCGCTGCTAATGAAGGACTGGAGCTCCAGATGCTGAAGATTCTTCTTCTTTCTCTGGTCAAACTTTCGTTTGTTCCCATCCGCTATATATACGAACCTGCTGTCTTCAATGGATACGACCACGGCCACCTGTCCGGCATCTTTGCCTTTCAGGATTTTCACAATCTGGCCGATCTGCAGGCTGTTTTGATTACTCAAGAACAATCACCTACACATCCAGTTTTGTGAGAATCTCATGACCTTCGGAAGTAACGGCTATTGTATGCTCAAAGTGAGCACATAAGGATCCGTCGACCGTAACGACCGTCCAATTGTCTTCAAGCGTTTTGACATAACGTGAGCCGGCATTAACCATCGGTTCGATCGCCAGCACCATGCCAGCTTTGAGCCGAGGTCCCCGATCCGGAACGCCAAAGTTCGGAATATTCGGTTCTTCATGCAGTTCTGCCCCAACTCCGTGTCCGACATACTCTCGAACAACCGAGAAGCCGGCGTCTTCAATGACGCACTGGATGGCATGTGAGATCGTGAACAGGCGCACATCAGGTTTGACAAGCTCCAAGCCTGCATACAAAGATTGTTCGGTGACGTCCAGCAGACGCTGGGCCTCATCGGAAATCCTGCCTACAGGATAGGTCCAAGCGGAGTCTCCATGGTAACCACGGTACTGCGCACCGATGTCTAGCGTAATAATGTCGCCTTCGTTTAATTTGCGTTTGCCGGGAAATCCGTGTACCAACTGATCATTGACTGAAGCGCAAATGCTGGCAGGAAAACCATTGTAGCCCTTAAAAGACGGCAGTGCTTTTTGACTGCGAATGTAGTGGTCGGCAATAGAGTCAAGTTCCCCGGTCGTAATGCCAGGTTCAATGTGCTTTGCCATGAGACGGTGCGTTTCCGCCACAATTCGCCCTGCTTCTCGCATAAAGCCGAGTTCCGTTTCGGACTTACAAATGATCATTACGACTAACCTCGCAGCACCGATACGATCTCACTCGATACCGTATCGATTTCTTGATCACCATCGATCTGACGCAATAGACCTTTGTTCTCATAAAATGCTAGGAGTGGTGCTGTTTTGTTGATATATTCGTCCAGACGGGTACCGACGCTCTCTTCATTGTCATCTGAGCGTTGATACAATTCGCCTCCGCATTTATCACATACACCTTCCTGTTTCGGCGGGTTGAAGATCACATGATAAGTAGCACTGCAGTTTTTACATATCCGGCGTCCTGTAAGGCGCGCCATCAATTTATCACGATCTACTTTCAGGTTGATGACATGATCCAGCTGGGTATGAAGTCTGCTAAGTATATCATCCAGCGCTTCCGCTTGCGAAAGGGTTCTTGGAAAGCCATCCAATAAAAAACCTTTTTCGCAATCGGACTGCTGCAGACGTTCCTCCACAATGCCGATCGTTACATCATCCGGTACCAAAAGCCCTTGATCCATGTATTCTTTGGCTTTGATGCCAATAGGAGTTCCCTGTTTAATCGCCAGACGAAATGCATCGCCGGTAGAAATATGGGGAATGCCGAATTCATTGACAATGACTTCTGCCTGTGTTCCTTTTCCTGCCCCAGGAGGGCCCATGAATAGTATGTTCACGTTTCTCTCTCCCTCCGACACTGCCTCTTTACAAGAAACAACGCAATAAGTTGCCGGGAAGTTCAAAGTGGACTTCACCGGAACCTATCACTTATTTGTTGATAAAACCTTTGTAGTGACGTTTGATCAACTGACTTTCGATGGTCTTCATCGTATCAAGTGCAACCCCGATGACGATCAGCAGTGAAGTGCCTCCGATTTTAACTGAGCTAGGCAAGCCAGCCAGAGTACCGAAGCCAATCGGCACGAGAGAAATGACAGCCAGGAAGATGGCACCGGTCATGGTAAGCCGGGACATTACACGGGTCAGATACTTCTCGGTTGCTTTACCAGGGCGAATACCCGGGATATAGCCGCCGTTTTTCTTCATGTTGTCTGCCATTTGGTTCGGGTTCATCTGCACGAACGTGTAGAAGAACGTGAAACCGATAATCATCAGAACGTACAGTACCATACCCAGAGGATAGTCATATCTCAAGTTAGTTTGAATCCACTTCGCCCATTCATGAGTAGACCAGAATCCTGCGATAATAGTAGGGAACTGCAGCAGAGATACTGCGAAGATGACCGGAATAACGCCAGCCGCATTGATTTTCATCGGAATATGCGTATTCTGTCCACCGTACATCTTGTTGCCAACGACACGTTTTGCATATTGTACAGGTATTTTACGAATCGCCTGCTGGATGTAAATAACACCCACAATAATCGCCACGATGACAATGAGAACGATCAATGTTTTCAGGGAATTCATGAAGACCTGGCCTTCTTGAATAAAGTTCGATTGAGCAGTAGACCGGATATAAGTCGGGATATTTGCGATAATCCCGGAGAAGATCAGAATGGAAATACCATTACCGATTCCTTTTTCCGTAATCTGCTCGCCGAGCCACATCAGGAATGCGGTACCCGCTGTCAGCACGATGGCAATCAGCAGATAATCCACAAAAGTAGCATTAGGAATCATTTCGGCTGAGTACAACCGGTTAAACCCGATTGACATCGCAAATGCCTGGATGAGACCCAATACAATCGTACCATAACGAGTCAATTGCGCTGATTTCTTCTTCCCGTGCTCGCCTTGTTTTGCCCACTCAGCCAGCTTAGGAATAACATCCATCGAGAGCAATTGCACGATAATGGACGAGGTAATATACGGCACGATCCCGAGGGCAAAGATGGAGAATTGATGCAATGCACCACCCGAGAACGTGTTTAAGAGACCAAACAATTCTGAGCCTTGCTGATTCGTCTGTTCCAGGACCGTTTTATCAACGCCAGGAACAGGAACGAATGAACCAATACGGTAAATGATCAGTACCAACAAGGTGAACAGAATTCTTTTACGAAGGTCCTCAACCCGCCATATATTCTTCAGGGTCTTAAACATTAGATCACCTCGGTTTTACCGCCGGCAGCCTCGATCTTCTCTACCGCAGATTGAGAGAACTTATTTGCTTTTACAGACAATTTGACGGTTACTTCGCCATTGCCAAGAATTTTGATGCCGCTCATCGTATTTTTCACTACGCCGCTCTCCACCAAAAATTCCGGAGTTACTTCTGTACCCTCTGCAAAGCTGTTCAGTTCCTCGATGTTAACAATCGCATACTCTTTCCGCGTAGGATTTACAAAACCACGTTTTGGCAGACGACGATACAGTGGGTTTTGTCCACCCTCGAATCCAGGACGTACGCCGCCGCCGGAACGAGAATTTTGCCCTTTGTGACCGCGGCCAGATGTTTTACCCGTACCGCTACTTGTACCGCGACCTACACGCTTACGGTCTTTACGGGAGCCAGTAGCTGAAGTAAGTTCATGTAACTTCATCGTTCGTTGCACCTCCTTAATATTTGTAGGTTAATCTTTAGCAGATTAACCTTCAATTTCTGTTACAGATACCAGATGACTCACTTTGTTGATCATTCCGCGAATCGCAGGATTGTCGTTATGAACCACGCTGGAGTTAAGTTTACGCAAGCCGAGAGTCTTAACGGTAGTACGCTGAGTTTCAGGACGACCGATTACACTGCGGACGAGGGTAATTTGAAGTTTAGCCATGACATTCCCTCCTTAACCGAGCAGCTCTTCGACAGATTTGCCACGAAGTTTGGCAACCTCTTCAACACGCTTCAGACGGGATAAACCTTCCAAAGTTGCGTTGACCATATTCATGGAGTTCGAAGAACCCAAAGATTTTGTCAAGATGTCACCCACACCAGCAAGTTCCAGTACGGCACGTACAGGACCGCCAGCGATTACTCCAGTACCTTCAGAAGCTGGTTTCAAAAGAACGCGACCAGCACCGAAGTGACCAGTAACCAGGTGAGGAATGGATGTTCCTACGATCGGAACGTGAATCAGATTTTTCTTAGCATCTTCGATGCCTTTGCGGATGGCGTCAGGTACTTCGCCTGCTTTACCGATACCGGCACCAACGTAGCCTTTGCCATCACCGACAACAACCAGAGCGCTGAAGCTGAAACGGCGTCCGCCTTTTACAACTTTAGCTACACGGTTAATATTTACAACTCTTTCAGTCAGTTCTAAAGTGTTCGGATCTACACGCAAGTCGTTAACCTCCTTTTTAGAAATTCTTAGAATTCCAAGCCTGCTTCGCGTGCTGCTTCAGCCAAGGCTTGAATCCGTCCATGATACAGGTAACCTCCACGGTCGAATACAACCGCTGTGTGACCTTTTTCTTTAGCGCGCTTAGCAACCAGTTCGCCAACTTGACGAGCGGATTCTACGCTGCCGCCGTTTTTAATAGAACTGCTAAGTTCTTTATCAACTGTAGATGCGGAAACGATGGTTACACCAGCTACGTCATCGATCAGTTGAGCATAGATATGTTTAGAAGAACGGAATACGTTCAGACGTGGACGAGCAGCGGTACCTTGGATTTTCTTGCGTACACGCAGATGACGTCTGACACGTGCCTTGTTCTTATCCTGTTTTGTAATCATGACTTCCATTTCACTCCTTTCAGTTTGCCATTACAGCTTCACTTTAAGACGCATGGGGTAAAAAACTGATAAGTTTAGAAAGCTTATTTCTTCTTACCAGCTTTACCTTCCTTACGGATAATGCGTTCGCCTTCGTACTTAATCCCTTTACCTTTGTAAGGCTCAGGTTCGCGAACGGAACGGATTTTAGCAGCGTATGCACCTACGCGCTCTTTATCAATACCGCGAACGATGATTTTTGTATTTGCAGGCACTTCGAATTCGATACCGGCTTCTGGAGTGATTTCAACTGGATGAGAGTATCCAACGTTAAGAACGATTTTATCTCCGGATTTGCTTGCACGATATCCGACCCCAACCAATTCCAGAGATTTGGAGAATCCTTCAGTAACGCCGCTCACCATGTTGTTGACAACGCTGCGGGTCGTGCCGTGAAGGGAACGATGCAGTTTGTTATCAGACGGGCGTTCAACGACGATTTCGTTGTTTTCAACCGTTACTTTCATATCCTTGTGAAGTTCACGAGTCAAAGATCCTTTAGGTCCTTTAACAGTGATTTCGGTATTGTTCAGTGTGATATCCACACCGCTAGGTACTGCGATTGGTTTGCGACCAATACGGGACATTTGTTGCACCTCCTTGTTTTGTGACGTGTATTACCAAACGTAGCAGACAACTTCTCCGCCAGCTTTGGATTGACGAGCTTCTTTGTCGGTCATAATCCCCTTAGAAGTGGAGATAATCGCGATTCCGAGACCGCCGAGTACACGAGGGATTTCGTTGCTCTTCGTGTAAACGCGCAGACCTGGTTTACTGATTCTTTTCAAACCGGAGATAACGCGTTCGTTGTTTGCACCATATTTCAGGAAAACACGGATAATCCCTTGTTTGTTGTCATCGATATATTCTGCATCACGGATGAAACCTTCACGCTTCAAGATATCAGCGATTTGTTTTTTCATCGTCGAAGCAGGCATTTCTACTGTTTCGTGACGCACAGTGTTGGCGTTACGGATACGAGTAAGCATATCTGCAATTGGATCAGACATAGTCATGTGTGTAAACCTCCTTCCCGATTATAAACTTCTTACCAGCTTGCTTTTTTGACGCCAGGAATCTGGCCCTTATAAGCTAATTCACGGAAACAAATTCTGCAAATTTTGAACTTTTGCAGTACCGAATGTGGACGACCGCAACGTTCGCAGCGCGTGTAAGCACGAACTTTATACTTAGGCGTACGTTGTTGTTTTACTTTCATCGAAGTTTTTGCCACTTAGCCTGACACCTCCTAAAAATTTTCGGAGAAATGGATTCACGAATTACTTCGCAAAAGGCATTCCCAATTGAGCGAGCAGCTCGCGGGACTCTTCGTCAGTTTTAGCCGTCGTTACGATTACGATATCCATACCACGGACTTTATCCACTTTATCATACTCGATCTCAGGGAAAATCAGTTGTTCCTTGAGGCCAAGTGTGTAGTTACCGCGTCCGTCAAATGCTTTGGTGGACACGCCATGGAAGTCACGTACGCGTGGAAGAGTAATGTTGAACAATTTGTCCAAGAAGTAATACATACGCTCACCGCGCAGAGTTACTTTAACACCGATCGGCATATTCTCACGCAATTTGAATCCTGCGATGGATTTTTTAGCACGAGTAATGACTGGTTTTTGACCAGCAATCAGCTGCATATCAGCCACTGCGGAATCAAGCACTTTCGAGTTCGATACAGCCTCACCAACACCCATGTTGATGACAACCTTCTCGATTTTAGGCACTTGCATTACCGTAGAATAATTGAACTTCTGCATCAAGGCAGGAGTAATTTCATTCAGAAAGCGTTCTTTCATTCTTGTTGCCATGAATCATAAACCTCCTTTCTCCACTGTTCGATTAGTCGATAACTTCTCCGGACTTCTTAGCAACACGAACCTTTTTACCGTTATCGAGCACTTTGTAACCAACACGAGTTACTTTACCGCTCTTCGGATCAAGATGCATCACATTGGATACATGGATCGGCGCTTCTTGTTCAATAATTCCGCCTTGCGGATTCATTTGGTTCGGCTTCTGGTGTTTTTTCACCATGTTGACGCCTTCCACAAGCACACGGTTTTCACGAGGGTACGCTGCAATGACACGGCCTTTTTTGCCTTTGTCTTTACCGCTGATAACCATAACCGTGTCTTCTTTCTTGACGTGCAGCTTGTTATTGTGCGATTCCAGAACCTTTTTCACTTTTGGCATTTGTTACACCTCCTGCGGCTTGCCTTTTGACAAGCATAACTTGGAACGATCTATTCAATCGGTTATCCGATCATTGTAAGTCTTAGATAACTTCCGGTGCCAAGGAAACGATTTTCATGAAGTCTTTATCACGAAGTTCGCGAGCCACTGGTCCGAAAATACGAGTTCCGCGTGGGCCCTTGTCGTCTTTAACAACAACCGCTGCGTTTTCGTCAAATGCGATATAAGATCCGTCCTTACGGCGTACAGAACGCTTCGTACGAACCACAACAGCCTTGACTACGTCACCCTTTTTGACAACGCCGCCTGGTGTTGCTTGTTTCACGGAACAAACGATCAAATCACCGATTGCAGCAGTACGACGACCCGTACCACCCAATACGCGGATACACATCAGTTCCTTCGCACCAGAATTGTCAGCTACATGCAGACGTGTAAATGGTTGAATCATTGAAATTTCCTCCTTTCGGAAAAACTGTCGTTATATCTTTAGATGATAACCGCTTTTTCAACGACTTCTACCAATCTCCAGCGTTTGTCTTTGGAGAGTGGACGAGTTTCCATGATTTTAACGGTATCTCCGATTTTTGCAGTATTGTTCTCATCATGCGCCTTAAATTTCTTAGTGTATTTAATACGCTTGTGATAGAGATCATGTTTTTTGTAAGTTTCAACAGCTACAACAATGGTTTTTTCCATTTTGTCACTGACAACTTTACCTACTTGCACTTTACGAGCATTGCGTTCTTCGCTCATCGTTAGCCTCCTTCCTGAATACAGGCAAAAATGACTGATTCAATTAACTAATCCCAAGTTCTCTTTCACGGATGACGGTTTTAGCACGAGCTATTTCCCTGCGCACATCACGGATCCGAGTCGGGTTGTCAAGCTGTCCGGTAGCCAATTGAAAACGGAGGTTAAAGAGCTCCTCTTTAAAACCCGCAATCTTTTGCTCAATTTCTGCAGTGGTCAAGTTACGCAGATCATTAGCTTTCATTTGCTTCACCACCCAATTCTTCACGTTTCACAAACTTCGTTTTGATCGGCAGCTTGTGAGCGGCAAGACGCATCGCTTCGCGAGCGATCTCCTCAGGCACGCCTCCAAGTTCAAACATAATCTTACCTGGTTTGACAACTGCGACCCATTTCTCTACGTTACCTTTACCGCTACCCATACGAACCTCAAGAGGTTTTTGAGTGATCGGCTTATCAGGGAAAATTTTAATCCATACTTTACCGCCACGTTTGATGTAACGCGTCATAGCAATACGCGCTGCTTCGATCTGGCGGTTAGTAATCCAAGTTGGCTCAAGAGCTTGCAGACCGAATTCACCGAAGTTGAGCTCAGTGCCGCCTTTAGCCATACCTTTCATGTGACCGCGTTGTTGCTTGCGGTGTTTTACACGTTTTGGTACCAACATGATTAGTTGCCTCCTTCCTGAGCAGCTTGTTTCTTAGCCGGAGGAAGTACCTCACCACGATAGATCCATACTTTTACGCCAATACGGCCATAAGTAGTATGCGCTTCTGCTGTACCATAGTCAATATCAGCACGGAGCGTATGAAGAGGAACTGTTCCTTCACTATATCCTTCCGAACGAGCAATCTCGGCTCCGCCAAGACGTCCGCCGACTTGAGTTTTAATTCCTTTTGCGCCAGAACGCATTGTTCTTTGAATCGCTTGTTTCAGAGCGCGACGGAAAGATACACGACGTTCCAGTTGTTGTGCGATGCTTTCTGCAACCAAGATTGCATCCAGATCCGCATGTTTGATTTCAGAGATATTGATGTGAACTTTTTTGCCGCCTGCAATTTTAGTAACTTGGCTCCGCAGTACTTCGACTTCAGAACCACCTTTACCGATAACCATTCCTGGTTTCGCAGTGTGGATAGTCACATTCACACGATTTGCCGCTCTCTCGATTTCAATACGAGATACAGCAGAATCTTTTAGTTTATTCTTAAGGTATTCGCGAATTTTAACGTCTTCCAGCAAAAGATTTCCGAAATCTTTGCCTGCATACCATTTAGATTCCCAATCACGGATAATACCGATCCGGAGTCCGACAGGATTTACCTTTTGGCCCACACGTTATCCCTCCTTATTTTTCAGATACCACCAAAGTAATGTGGCTGGTGCGTTTATTGATTCTGCTTGCACGGCCCATGGCGCGTGGACGGAATCTCTTCATGGTTGGTCCTTGGTTAACGAAAACCTGGCTAACAACCAAACTATTAATATCCATAGAGTAGTTATGCTCAGCATTGGCGATCGCTGAGTTCAGCAGCTTCTCTACAACCAGGGAAGCCGATTTCGGAGTGTGGCGGAGAATGGCGATTGCCTCACCAACTTGCTTACCACGGATCAAGTCAATCACGAGCTTGACTTTACGAGGAGCAATCCGGATCGATCTGGCATGTGCTTTTGCTTCCATTTGTTTTACCTCCTCTCAAACAAAGAGCTTCAAATTATCTTCTTGTTTTCTTGTCATCGTCCGTATGACCTTTGTAAGTACGTGTTGGAGCAAATTCACCCAATTTGTGACCTACCATGTCTTCCGTTACATATACAGGAACGTGTTTGCGTCCATCGTATACACCGAACGTGTGACCGATAAATTGTGGGAAAATCGTAGAACGGCGGGACCAAGTTTTGATAACAGCTTTCTTGCTCGACTCGTTCATCACTTCTACTTTTTTCAGCAGGTACCCATCAATGAAAGGTCCTTTTTTCAAACTGCGACTCATCTATAAAATCCTCCCTTCGTCCAATCTCTCGTTACTTTCGGCACTTCACAAAGTTATGCACAATGTGCATTATTTTGTGCGGCGGCGAACGATATACTTGTCAGAAGCTTTTCCTTTTTTACGCGTTTTGTAACCAAGGGTTGGTTTGCCCCAAGGAGACATAGGCGATTTACGACCGATCGGAGCGCGGCCTTCACCACCACCGTGAGGGTGATCGTTAGGGTTCATGACTACACCGCGGACTTCAGGACGTTGTCCGAGCCAGCGACTGCGGCCTGCTTTACCGATTTTGATGAGCTCATGATCTTCGTTACCAACAGAACCGATGGTTGCGCGGCAAACCTTCAAGAGCTTGCGAACTTCACCAGAAGACAAACGTACGGATACGTATTTCTCTTCTTTACCAAGAAGCTGAGCTTCGGTACCGGCAGCACGAACCAATTGTCCGCCTTTGCCAGGTTGCAGTTCGATATTGTGGATAACAGTACCTACTGGAATGTTCTCCATTGGAAGAGCGTTACCGATTTTGATGTCGGCGCTCGGTCCGGATTCGATCTTGTCTCCAACTTTCAGACCTTTAGGAGCGATGATGTAGCGTTTCTCTCCGTCTGCATAGTGGATCAGAGCGATGTTAGAAGTACGGTTCGGATCATACTCAACTGTAGCAACGGTACCTGGTATGCCGTCTTTCGTACGTTTGAAGTCGATGATACGGTATTTACGTTTATGTCCGCCGCCGTGGTGACGAACTGTAATTTTACCTTGGTTGTTGCGGCCAGCTTTTTTGCTAAGCGGTGCAAGCAACGATTTCTCCGGCTGATTTGTCGTAATCTCTTCGAAAGTAGATACGGACATGTTACGTCTTGCCGGGGAAGTAGGTTTATACTTTTTAATAGGCACGTGATTTCCTCCTTACTCTACAGATTCAAAAAACTCGAGCGCTTTGCTGTCTTTGCTCAGCGTTACGATGGCTTTTTTCCACTCGGTTGTATAACCGTTGTAGCGGCCATAGCGTTTCGGCTTAGCTGGGACGCGCATAGTGTTAACGCTGGTTACTTTCACTTTGAAAATAGACTCAACGGCTTGTTTGATTTCGGTTTTGTTAGCACGAATGTCAACTTCGAAGGCATACTTAAGGTCAGCCATGTAGTCAGCAGTACGTTCTGTAATCACCGGACGTTTGATAATATCACGAGGATCTTTCATTACGCGAGCACCTCCTCTACCTTCTGAACTGCTTCTTTCGTAATGATCAGCTTGTCGTACATAAGCACGTCAAGAACATTAATGCCGTCTGCCGCTACGAATTTCACTCCAGGAATATTACGAGCGGAAAGAGCTACATTATCATCATAGCTAGGAGCGACGATCAGAGCTTTACGTTCCACTTTCAAGTTGTTCAGGATCGATGCAAATTCCTTCGTTTTAGGCGTGGTCAGAGCAAGTGCATCCAGAACAATAATGTTATTGTCAATCACTTTGGAAGACAATGCGGATTTAATCGCCAGACGACGAACTTTCTTAGGAAGCTTGAACGAGTAACTGCGTGGTGTTGGACCAAATACAGTACCGCCGCCTTTCCATTGTGGTGAACGGATCGAACCTTGACGTGCACGGCCTGTGCCTTTTTGTTTCCAAGGCTTACGTCCGCCGCCGCGTACTTCAGAACGGCCTTTCACTTTGTGTGTACCGCGACGCAAAGATGCTCTTTGCAGCAATACAGCTTGGTTCAAAACGTGGACATTAGGTGTAATACCGAATACCGCATCGTTCAGTTCCAATTCTTCTACTTGGCTTCCGCTGACATTAAACACGGATACTTTTGGCATTGCTTGTTCCTCCTTTCCTTAGGTGATTATTTTTTCACCGTTTCATTGATTTTCACGAAGCTGTTTTTAGGGCCTGGGATAGCGCCTTTGATCAACAGAACGTTACGCTCTGTATCAACTTTTACAACTTCAAGCTTTTGTACAGTTACAGTTACATGGCCCATGTGTCCTGGAAGGTGTTTGCCTTTAGGAACGCGGTTTGCTTGAATGGAGCCCATGGAACCTGGTCCACGATGGTAACGCGATCCGTGTGCCATTGGTCCGCGGCTTTGTCCCCAACGTTTGATGTTACCTTGGAAACCTTTACCTTTAGAAGTACCAGTTACGTCAACATATTCGCCTTCTGCAAAAATGTCAGCTTTCAGCTCTTGGCCAACCTCGTATGCTCCGAGGTCAACACCGCGAACCTCGCGAACGTAGCGCTTAGGCGCAGTATTAGCCTTTTTGGCATGACCTGCTTCAGGTTTGTTGGATCTGCTTTCTTTCTTATCAGAGAAACCGATTTGGATCGCTTCGTATCCATCGTTCTCGACATCTTTCTTTTGCAGAACAACACAAGGACCTGCTTCGATAACCGTTACAGGAATTACGTTACCTTCAGCGGTAAACACTTGAGTCATTCCGAGTTTTTTTCCTAAGATACCTTTCATGTTGACACCTCTTTTCCTTCTTAATTCGGGAATTACAATTTAATTTCGATATCTACACCGGACGGCAGGTCCAAGCGCATAAGAGCATCCACAGTTTGTGGAGTTGGGTTTACAATGTCGATCAAACGCTTATGTGTGCGCATTTCGAATTGTTCCCGAGAATCCTTATACTTGTGTACCGCACGGAGAATAGTAATGATTTGTTTTTCAGTTGGAAGCGGAATCGGTCCAGATACACCTGCACCCGAACGTTTCGCTGTTTCAACAATTTTCTCAGCGGATTGATCAAGAATTCTGTGATCGTAAGCCTTCAAACGAATACGAATTTTTTGCTTTGCCATTTTAGTCCCTCCTTCTATCGCCCAATTTGGTATCGGACATACTCCGTGAAAATTTTCTAACACACTGCTCCATGGCAAAGGGGCCGGGTGTGTCAGTAACCTCTCACATCATCGCAACGTCTCAGAACAACATTCACTATTATATATAAAGAATGGGCACATTGCAAGCTTTAAATAAAAAGAGCGCCATTCTTTTGGAATGAACGCGAACTATTGGCATTTTAGCTATTTAAAGCTGGGCAGAAGCGGCTTTGAAGCGTTCTGCTGAACCTGCTGCTTGCGAGGTAGAATGTCCTATTCCTTCTATTGTAGTAATCAACAGTCTGATCTGCTCCTCAACCGACACAATTTCCTGGGTGCTATGTTTCATGGAACCGACAATGTTGGCAAAGACCATGCTCGTGTCGGAAGATTGTTGTCTTCCCGTGTCGGTTAGCTGACGCACCTCTTTGATCTTGCTTACGACCTTGGATGTGATATCGGCAGAGTTTTTCACCAAATCTGCAATGCGAACGACGGTCTGCTTCGTATCTTCAGACAAACGGCTGACTTCCTGAGCAACCACACCAAAGCCCCTGCCATGTTCACCGGCTCTTGCGGCTTCGATCGTCGCATTTAAAGAAAGCATTTTAGTCTGGCTTGCAAACTCTTTTACGGAATCCACTATGTACTCAATTTGTTTTGATGCATCAGTTAGTTCTTTAACGTAATCCTCCATTTCATGGGTACGCTCATAAATACTGCTAATGCGTTCGTTGAGTCCATCCATTTGCAGACTTCCCTCCTGGGCCAACTTCTCGGAGTTGACAGCAAGAGAAGAGGTTTTATGGAAGCTATCGGTAACTTCACCACTGCTTGCAATCAGCTGCTCAATCGCAGCATTAGTCGAAATACTTAGATGAACAAGATCCTCACTGAACATGGCAATTTTGTTCTTTAATTCATCCTTAACCTTTTCGTATTCAAGCTGTTTTTCTAGCATATTTTCTTTTTCGTATGCCTCCAGCACAAGCTGCTGCTCCAAATTGAGCAGTTTGGTAATCGTCCGGATAACCTTTAATCTTTGCTCGTCATCCGTTAGTATCTCCTTATATATGATCTCCATAAACCCATTTTGTAAATTCTGAAACGCTGATAAATACCATTTTGGCTCTAACCCCACTCTTTTATGGACTTTCGCGATCATCAACCTTTTATTTATGTATTCCTCATCGACATTCCCATCGAAAATCTCCAGCAGATGATCACGGAGCGTTCTCTTTAATCGTTCAATAGTACTGTGCTTCACTATAATTTGTTCAAGCTTATCAACATCCAATACTGACTCATAAAAGTAATCGGTTATCCGGTCCATATATGTTTCGATTGCCGGCTTAATTTGACGAAGTAAGCTTAAATCTCTTTCATTCAAGTCGATCATTCGCATCTGTTCATTGAGTTCTTCGTGTCCGGGTAAAAAATGCGAGCTTCGCTCCATAAAGTCTTCGGCAAAAGCTTGTTTCAAATCATTGCTTTGAAGATTCTGGTTATCCTTACTGTGCAGCTTTTGACTTATAAAACCGAACGGGCATTTCATACTCACGATCACTCCTCATTCATCTGCGGAAAATAATGTTATACAAAGACTGTACAACATCATACAAAATATATACAAGATTGTAAAGGGTTTAAAAACTATGAAACTCTTCAAAATAAAAAACAGGAGGCACTTCTCATAAGAGAAGTGCCTCCTGCATCATTCGTTCACATCATAACGTTACTCGTTCCAGCACATTGTTGCATTTATTAAAACCAAAGGCGTTAGCCTTTATTATTTCGTGATTGTAGCTACCGCACCGGCACCTACTGTACGTCCACCTTCACGAATAGAGAACTTAGTTCCTTCTTCGATCGCGATTGGAGCAATCAGTTGTACAGTAACTGTGATGTTGTCGCCAGGCATAACCATTTCAGCGCCTTCTGGCAAGCTGATGATACCAGTAACGTCAGTTGTACGGAAGTAGAACTGTGGACGGTATCCAGTGAAGAAAGGCTTATGACGGCCACCTTCTTCTTTAGTCAGAACGTAGATTTGTGCAGAGAATTCAGTGTGTGGCTTAACTGAACCTGGCTTAGCCAGTACTTGACCACGTTCGATTTGAGCACGGTCTACACCACGAAGCAGGGCTCCGATGTTGTCACCAGCTTGAGCGGAATCAAGCAATTTGCGGAACATTTCTACGCCAGTTACGACGGATTTTTTGGACTCTTCAGCGATACCGATGATTTCGATTTCGTCGCCCACTTTAACTGTACCACGTTCTACACGACCTGTAGCAACGGTACCGCGGCCAGTGATGGAGAATACGTCCTCGACAGGCATAAGGAAAGGCTTGTCAGTGTCACGTACTGGAGTTGGGATGTATTCGTCGATGATGTTGAACATTTCAACGATTTTTTGTGCCCACTCGCCATCTGGGTTTTGAAGAGCTTCACGAGCAGAACCTTGGATGATTGGAGTGTCGTCGCCTGGGAAGTCATATTCATTCAACAGGTCACGTACTTCCATTTCAACCAACTCAAGAAGTTCAGCGTCTTCAACCATGTCGCATTTGTTCAAGAATACAACGATGTAAGGAACGCCTACTTGGCGGGACAACAGGATGTGCTCGCGAGTTTGCGGCATAGGGCCGTCAGCTGCGGATACAACCAGGATTGCTCCGTCCATTTGAGCAGCACCAGTGATCATGTTTTTAACATAGTCGGCGTGTCCTGGGCAGTCAACGTGTGCATAGTGACGAGCAGGTGTTTCGTATTCTACGTGAGCTGTGGAGATTGTGATACCGCGCTCGCGCTCTTCTGGAGCTTTGTCGATTTGGTCGAATGCTACAGCAGCACCACCGTAAGTTTTGGACAATACAGTTGTGATAGCAGCAGTCAAAGTAGTTTTACCATGGTCAACGTGACCAATAGTACCGATGTTAACGTGCGGTTTGTTACGTTCAAATTTAGCCTTTGCCATTTTGAACAATTCCTCCTTAAATGGAATAATTATATTTTTATGTTTGTGCTGACCGGAGTCTATGCAGGTTGTCTTGGATGTTGAATGTTCCGGCCAGTCTTTAAAACGTTATTGAAATTACTCAGCAGATCCTTTGGACTTCGATACGATCTCTTCAGCAATATTCTTAGGAACTTCATCATAGTGAGACAGTTCCATCGAGAACACGCCGCGTCCTTGCGTACCGGAACGAAGAGTTGTCGAGTATCCGAACATTTCGGACAGAGGCACCTTCGCACGGATAATTTGAGCACCGGAACGGGAATCCATTCCTTCAATGCGTCCACGACGGGAGTTCAGCATGCCCATTACGTCGCCCATGTATTCTTCAGGCGCAGTAACTTCAACTTTCATGATAGGCTCGAGCAAGACAGGCTTACACTTGTCTTTTGCTGCTTTAAGTGCCATGGAACCGGCAATCTTAAACGCCATTTCATTGGAGTCAACATCATGGTACGATCCGTCAACGATTGTAGCTTTAACGTCTACAAGCGGGAAGCCGGCAAGGACACCACTCTTCATGGTTTCTTCGATACCAGTAAGTGCTGGCTGAATGTATTCTCTTGGTACAGAACCGCCGACAACCTTACTTTCGAACTGGCTGCCTGTTCCTGCTTCGAGAGGTTCGAACTCAACCCATACGTGACCATATTGACCACGACCGCCGGATTGGCGAACGAATTTACCTTCAACACGAGCTGCTTGACGGAAGGTTTCACGGTAGGCAACCTGTGGTTTACCCACATTGGTTTCTACTTTGAACTCACGACGCATACGGTCGATGATGATGTCAAGGTGAAGTTCACCCATACCTGCCAAGATTGTTTGGCCTGTTTCTTCATCTGTGTGCGCGCGAAGCGTAGGATCTTCTTCAGTCAATTTGCCCAAAGCAACGCCCATTTTATCTTGGTCGGCTTTCGTTTTAGGTTCTACTGCGATTTCGATAACTGGATCCGGGAAGTTCATGGATTCCAGGATTACCGGATGCTTCTCATCGCAAAGTGTATCACCTGTACCGGTGTCTTTCAAACCTACAGCAGAAGCGATATCTCCGCAGTAAACTTCAGAGATTTCTTGACGGCTGTTTGCATGCATTTGAAGGATACGGCCGATACGCTCACGTTTACCTTTCGTTGCATTCAGTACATAAGAGCCGGATTGCAATACACCGGAATATACACGGAAGAACGTAAGTTTACCAACGTAAGGGTCAGTCATAATTTTAAATGCAAGCGCAGAGAAAGGTTCATTATCATCAGAATGACGAACCGTTTCAGTACCATCTTCCAGATGACCCACGATAGCTGGTACATCTGTTGGAGCTGGCAGGTAATCAACTACAGCATCCAGCATCAGCTGAACACCTTTGTTGCGGTAAGAAGAGCCACAAATAACTGGGAAGATCTTAACTTCTACAACACCTTTACGGAGTGCAGCCTTCAGTTCTGGAATTGTGATTTCTTCACCTTCCAGATACTTCATTGTCAATTCTTCGTCGAGTTCTGCAACTTTCTCGATCAGTTCTGCACGAAGTTCTTCGACTTTGTCTTTGAACTCTGCAGGAACTTCGGTTTCTTCGATATCTTGACCCAAATCGTCTTTATACATAAAGGCTCTTTGTTCAACAATGTCGATGATACCTTTAAAATCATTTTCTGCACCGATTGGCAGCTGAATTGCTACCGCGTTCGCCTGAAGACGATCACGCATATCAGATACAACGTTCAGATAGTCAGCACCGATAATATCCATTTTGTTAACATATGCGATACGTGGAACACCATAGCGGTCAGCCTGTCTCCAAACAGTTTCAGACTGAGGCTCTACGCCCTCTTTCGCACTGAAAACACCTACTGCCCCATCCAATACACGAAGGGAACGTTCAACTTCAACAGTGAAGTCAACGTGCCCTGGGGTGTCAATGATATTTACGCGGTGACCTTTCCAAGAAGCGGTCGTCGCAGCGGAAGTAATCGTGATCCCGCGCTCCTGCTCTTGCTCCATCCAGTCCATTGTAGCAGCACCTTCGTGAACTTCACCGATTTTGTGCGTGCGTCCTGTGTAGAACAAGATCCGCTCCGTGGTAGTTGTCTTACCAGCGTCAATATGAGCCATGATCCCGATGTTACGTGTATTTTTCAAGGAGAACTCTCTAGACATGAAACAGTCTCCCTTCAAAATTCAAGTTTATATTGAACTGAATCCTACCAACGGTAGTGTGCAAACGCTTTGTTTGCTTCAGCCATTTTGTGTGTATCTTCACGTTTCTTAACGGAAGCGCCTGTGTTATTGGAAGCATCGATAATCTCTGCTGCCAAACGCTCTTCCATGGTTTTCTCACCGCGGTTACGGGAGTAGTTTACGAGCCAACGTAATCCCAAAGCAGTACGTCTCTCTGGTTTTACTTCGATTGGCACTTGGTAGTTTGCACCGCCGACACGACGAGCTTTAACTTCCAGGACTGGCATGATATTTTTGATAGCTGCTTCAAAAACTTCCATAGGCTCTTTGCCTGTACGTTCTTGGATAAGCTTGAACGAGTTATACAGAATATTTTGAGCAACACCTCTTTTACCATCCAACATGATGCGGTTTACAAGACGTGTTACCAATTTGCTGTTGTACACCGGATCTGGCAATACGTCTCTCTTAGTAACTGGACCTTTGCGTGGCATGGATATCCCCCTTTCTTAAGTCATTGAATCCCTTTATAGAATCCACTATTGTTTTTTAGCTTTCGGACGTTTCGCACCGTATTTAGAACGAGATTGCATCCGGTTGTTCACACCTGCAGTATCAAGCGCGCCGCGCACGATATGATAACGTACACCTGGAAGGTCTTTTACTCGTCCACCGCGAACCAATACCACGCTGTGCTCTTGCAAGTTGTGTCCGATACCCGGAATGTAAGCTGTCACCTCGATGCGGTTCGTCAAACGAACACGGGCATATTTACGAAGTGCGGAGTTCGGTTTTTTCGGAGTCATTGTACCCACACGAGTACATACACCACGTTTTTGAGGAGCGCTCAAATCCGTATCTTCACGCTTCAAAGCGTTGTATCCTTTCTGCAGAGCAGGGGACTTAGATTTATAGATTTTTGCTTGACGTCCTTTGCGAACCAGTTGGTTAATTGTTGGCATTCTAGCCACCCCCTTCCAATATGATTATTCTCGTTACAAACCCTTTTTTAAGTCCACAGACCCAGGCGGTTCATAAAAGAACAAATGAAAAGTCTTTGCCAAGAGAAAGTCAGCCTTCTCCAACAAAAACGTTTCTTTACAGATTGAACGTTAACGTCCATTCCATATTGCTATGGTTTAATGATGGCAGCCATTGCTGCACCCACTTCTATACCACATGCTTTACCCAAATGCTGCATGGTTTCTACATAGGTGATTTTCACGCCCTGCTTGCTGCAGAGGCTTTCGATCTTGGAAATGAGCCGGTGTTCCGCATCTTCAGCCACATAAACTTCAGCGGCCTGGCCTAACTCCACGAGTTTCATGGTTTGTTTAGCCCCGATCTTCACATGAGCATCCTGTAATCCTTTATCATTAGACATCTTTTACGATTCCTCCAAAAGCACAGGGATGTTACCACTCACGCACCTTTGATATATTAGCACCTGCGCTGCATGATGTCAAGAACATCTACTATTAATTTTCACAAGGAAAATCATTGAAAAAGCTATTGTGAGGCAGCACGGGTAGCCCGGCTGCTCTCTCAAGTCGCTCTATTTATTCTTGAATTATTCTGCAGAAACAGTTTCCAATTCTTTTGAGCTGTCATTTTCCGCATTAGGATCATCGAGTTTGACACTGCGGTAACGGTTCATGCCCGTACCTGCAGGGATCAATTTACCGATAATAACATTTTCTTTCAGGCCGAGCAGCTGGTCGACTTTACCTTTAATGGCAGCGTCGGTCAACACGCGGGTTGTTTCCTGGAAGGATGCTGCAGACAGGAACGAATCAGTTTCCAGCGAAGCCTTGGTAATACCAAGCAGAACAGGTTTGGCTACTGCCGGTTCCTTACCGCTCAGAAGCGCTTCTTTGTTGGCTGCTTCGTACTCATGCATGTCGCTGAAAGATCCTGGCAGAAGCGTAGTGTCACCAGCATCTACGATGCGGATTTTACGCAGCATTTGCTTGATCATGACTTCGACGTGCTTATCATTAATTTCTACGCCTTGGTTACGGTATACACGTTGTACTTCCTGCAGAATGTAGTTTTGTACACCGCGGATGCCTTTAATGCGCAGCATTTCTTTAGGGTCAATTGAACCTTCAGTCAGCTCATCACCAGCTTCGATTTCCTGACCTTCGCTTACGCGCAGACGGGAACCGTAAGTGACAGAGTAAGTTTTCGTTTCCGCTTCGCCTTGAACCTCGATTTCACGACGGTCCTTACCTTCACGGATCTCTTTAACCACTCCATCAATTTCACTGATGGTCGCTTGACCTTTTGGATTCCGTGCTTCAAACAATTCCTGAATACGCGGAAGACCCTGAGTGATATCGTCACCGGCTACACCACCGGTATGGAACGTACGCATGGTAAGCTGGGTTCCTGGTTCACCGATGGACTGAGCAGCAATAATACCGACTGCTTCGCCGATTTCAACGAATTTACCAGTAGCCAGGTTTCGTCCGTAGCACTTCTTACATACACCGTGACGTGCACGGCAGCTGAGTACAGAACGAATTTGCAATTTGGTTACCCCGGAATCTACGATCAGGTTCGCCTTATCAGAATCGATCAGTTCGTTGCGATTAACCAGAACTTCCTTGGTTTTCGGATGACGAACGGTTTCGAAGCAGTAACGACCCTCGATACGATCATAAAGATCCTCGATAACTTCTTTACCGTCTTGAATTCTGCTGACAGTAAAGCCTTTATCCGTACCACAGTCTTCCTCACGAACGATCACGTCTTGAGCAACGTCTACCAGACGACGAGTCAAGTAACCGGAGTCAGCGGTACGAAGTGCTGTATCCGCCAGACCTTTCCGCGCTCCGTGCGTGGATAGGAAGTACTCGAGTACTGTCAGTCCTTCACGGAAGTTCGATTTAATTGGGAGCTCGATGATACGACCCGATGGGTTGGCCATCAGACCACGCATACCGCCCAGCTGGGTGATCTGCGATTTGTTACCCCGTGCTTTGGAGTCGACCATGAGCATAATGGAGTTGAAACGGTCCATTGATTTCATGAGGACTTCCGTAATATCGTCCTTGGCTTTGGACCAAATATCGATAACACGGTCATAACGTTCTTCATTGGTAATCAGACCACGACGGTACTGGTTCGTTACAACCGCTACCTTGTCGTCGGATTCCTTCAGAATAGCCTGTTTCTCTTCAGGTACGATTACGTCGGATACCGCAACGGTTACGCCGGCACGGGTAGAGTATGTGAATCCAAGCTGTTTGATTTTATCCAAAATAACGGAGGTTTCCGTTGTATGGTAAATTTCAAAGCAGCGAGCAATGATCTGACCAAGATACTCTTTACCAACAGCACTGCTGATTGGAAGCTGATTCAGGCTCTCACGGATGTCAGTACCTTTTTCATAAACGAAATATTTCTCAGGCGTACCGTTGAACAGATTGTCGCGGGTAGCTTCGTTAATGTAAGGGAAGCTGCTTGGGAAAATCTCATTGAAAATAATACGTCCAACCGTTGTGAGGAGCATGGCGTCTTGTTGTTTATCCGTAAAGCTGGTTTTACCCAAAGCTCTTACAGGAATGGCAACACGGGCATGCAGACCTGCCGAGCCGCGTTGGTAAGCGGAAACCGCTTCGTTCACGGTACGGAGAATCATGCCGCTTCCCTTTTCTTCCTTGTTATCCATCGTCAGATAGAAAGAACCAAGGACCATATCCTGGGAAGGGGTAACAACTGGTTTACCGTCTTTAGGGTTCAGGATGTTACCGGATGCCAGCATCAGGATGCGTGCTTCCGCCTGAGCTTCAGCAGACAGTGGTACGTGAACCGCCATTTGGTCACCGTCAAAGTCGGCATTGTAAGCCGTACATACGAGCGGGTGAAGACGAATTGCGTGTCCTTCAACCAAAATAGGTTCGAACGCTTGAATACCCAAACGGTGAAGCGTTGGTGCACGGTTCAGCAGTACTGGATGTTCCTTGATGACTTCTTCAAGCACATCCCATACTTCCGGACTAACACGTTCAACCTTCCGTTTAGCACTCTTAATATTATGAGCAAGGCCTTTATTGACCAATTCTTTCATGACGAACGGCTTAAACAGTTCCAGCGCCATTTTCTTAGGCAGGCCGCATTGGTACATTTTCAGGTACGGTCCTACTACGATAACGGAACGACCAGAGTAGTCAACACGTTTACCGAGCAAGTTCTGACGGAAACGTCCTTGTTTACCTTTCAGCATGTGGCTGAGAGATTTCAGCGGACGGTTACCAGGACCTGTTACAGGACGTCCACGACGACCATTATCGATCAGGGCATCAACAGCCTCCTGCAGCATACGTTTTTCGTTCTGCACGATGATATCAGGAGCACCCAGATCAAGCAGGCGTTTCAGACGGTTATTACGGTTGATAACACGACGGTACAGGTCATTCAGGTCAGACGTCGCGAAACGTCCGCCGTCCAGCTGTACCATTGGACGAAGCTCCGGAGGAATAACCGGAAGAACATCCATGATCATCCATTCAGGCTTATTGCCGGAATTACGGAATGCTTCGATAACTTCAAGGCGCTTGATCGCACGATTACGGCGTTGTCCTTGAGCTGTACGAAGCTCTTCTTTCAGGAATTCGAGTTCTTTGTCCACATCGAGGTCCTGAAGAAGCTTTTTAATAGCTTCAGCACCCATGCCTGCTTGGAATCCGTAGCCATACTTTTCACGATAGCTGCGGTATTCTTTTTCAGACAAAAGCTGTTTCTTCTCCAGAGGCGTATCTCCTGGATCCGTTACAACATAAGATGCAAAATAGATGATCTCTTCCAGAGATCTTGGAGACATATCCAAAGCGAGACCCATACGGCTCGGAATGCCTTTAAAGTACCAGATATGGGATACAGGAGCTGCCAGCTCAATATGACCCATCCGTTCGCGGCGGACCTTCGCACGGGTAACTTCTACGCCGCAGCGGTCACAGACAACGCCTTTATAACGGACACGCTTATATTTACCGCAATGGCATTCCCAGTCTTTTTGCGGTCCAAAAATCCGCTCGCAGAACAGGCCTTCCTTCTCCGGTTTCAGCGTACGGTAATTGATGGTTTCCGGTTTTTTTACTTCTCCGCGGGACCATGAACGAATTTTTTCCGGGGAAGCAAGCCCGATTTTCATGAATTCGAAATTGTTTACGTCCAACAAGGAGCAACCCTCCTAGTCCTATTGTTTTGATCCGTGAATGAGGCAGACGGGTTAGCCCCGTCCGCCATGATCACGATCTTATTCCACTCCGACTTCCGTGCCTTCCAGATTGAGGCTCAGCTTATCGCCTGCAGTCTCATCTTCATCATCAAGTTCTTTCATCTCGATCTCCTGCTCGTCACCACTGAGTATCTTCACGTCCATACCCAGAGACTGAAGCTCTTTGATCAAGACCTTGAATGATTCAGGAACGCCCGGTTCCGGAACATTTTCACCCTTGACAATGGATTCGTAAGTTTTAACCCGGCCGACCACATCATCGGATTTGACGGTGAGGATTTCCTGCAGTGTATATGCAGCGCCGTAGGCTTCCAGCGCCCACACTTCCATCTCACCGAAGCGCTGGCCACCGAACTGAGCTTTACCACCCAGAGGCTGCTGCGTAACGAGAGAGTAAGGACCTGTGGAACGGGCATGGATTTTATCATCAACCATGTGCGCCAACTTGATCATGTGCATAACGCCAACGGTAACTTCACGCTCAAATCTTTCGCCAGTCCGTCCGTCATACAGCACGGTTTTACCGTTACGCTGCATGCCTGCTTCTTCCATGGTATCAAACACATCATACTCATTAGCTCCGTCAAATACCGGCGTAGCCACATGAATACCGAGCTGCATAGCCGCAAAGCCCAGATGGACTTCGAGCACCTGTCCGATGTTCATCCGCGATGGTACACCAAGCGGGTTCAGTACAACCTGTACAGGCGTACCATCAGGCAGGAACGGCATATCTTCTTCTGGCAGGATACGTGCCACGACACCCTTGTTACCGTGACGTCCGGCCATTTTATCACCCTCAGAAATTTTACGCTTCTGAGCGATGTACACACGAACCAGTTGGTTCACACCAGGAGGCAGCTCATCGCCGTTCTCACGGGTAAACACTTTGACATCAACGATAATACCATCACTACCATGTGGTACGCGTAGGGACGTGTCACGGACTTCACGAGCCTTTTCACCGAAGATTGCATGCAGGAGACGTTCTTCAGCAGTCAGCTCTGTAACACCCTTAGGCGTTACTTTACCAACCAGAATGTCACCGGCGCTGATTTCGGCACCAATACGGATAATACCGCGCTCGTCAAGGTTCTTAAGAGCATCTTCACCCACGTTAGGAATATCGCGAGTAATTTCTTCAGGTCCAAGCTTGGTATCACGCGCTTCGGACTCATATTCCTCAATGTGGATCGAGGTATAGACATCCTCTTTAACCATTTTCTCGCTCAGCAGGATCGCATCCTCGTAGTTGTAACCTTCCCAGGTCATGAACGCAACAACAACGTTACGTCCCAGAGCAAGCTCACCCATCTCTGTGGAAGGTCCGTCTGCCAGAATATCACCTTGCTTCACAATGTCGCCTTTTTTCGCAAGCGGACGCTGATTAATGCACGTTCCTTGGTTCGAACGCATAAATTTGTGTAATTTATGCTTAACGATATCACCTTTGACTTCTTTGCCGTCCACGTTTTCAATCCGGCGTACCCAGATCTCATCCGCACTCGAACGTTCCACGATGCCATCATGCTTGGAAACGATACATACGCCCGAATCCTTCGCCGATTTGTGTTCCATTCCTGTTCCGACGAGCGGAGCTTTAGGAATGAGCAGTGGTACAGCCTGACGCTGCATGTTCGATCCCATCAGCGCACGGTTGGAGTCATCGTTCTCGAGGAACGGAATGAGCGCCGTCGCGACGGATACAACTTGTTTAGGTGATACGTCCATGTAGTCAACACGTTCATTAGGCATCGGCAAAATGTTGTCAGACTGTTTGTTATAACGGACGATAACCATATCTTCCGCAAACGTTCCGTCTTCATTAAGCTGCGCATTCGCCTGAGCGACAACGTAATTGTCTTCCTCGTCCGCCGTCAGATAGTCGATATGATCGGTTACCACACCATTCTTCGGATCCACCCAGCGGTACGGAGCTTCGATAAAGCCGTACTCATTAATACGGGCAAATGTAGACAAGGAGTTGATCAAACCAATGTTCGGACCTTCCGGCGTTTCGATTGGACACATACGGCCGTAGTGACTGTGGTGAACGTCACGCACTTCAAAGCCCGCGCGTTCGCGCGTCAAACCGCCAGGTCCGAGTGCAGACAGACGACGTTTGTGCGTTAGCTCTGCGAGAGGGTTCGTTTGGTCCATAAACTGCGACAGCTGGGAGCTACCAAAGAACTCTTTGATCGATGCAATCACAGGACGTATGTTAATCAGTGCCTGAGGCGTGATTACATTAGCGTCTTGAATTGACATTCTTTCACGAACCACACGCTCCATACGGGAAAGACCAATACGGAACTGGTTCTGCAGCAGCTCACCTACAGAACGCAGACGACGGTTACCCAAATGGTCAATGTCATCTGTGTTACCAATGCCGTGAAGCAGATTAATAAAGTAGCTGATTGAGGAAATAATATCAGCAGGCGTGATATGCTTCACCGATTTGTCGATGTTCGCATTCGCCAATACTTTAACTACTTTCCCATCTTCAATCGGCGAGAACACCTCAATGCTTTGCAACGGAATATCATCCGCATCAAGCACACCATTTGCGACATGATAAGTCTTATGACCAACCATATTGTCTAAATGAGGCAAAATTTCATCAAGTAATCGACGGTCAACCATTTGACCAGCTTCCGCAATGATTTCACCTGTGTCGGCGTCAATCAGCGTTTCAGCCAGGCGTTGGTTGAACAGGCGGTTCTTGATATGAAGCTTTTTATTAATTTTATAACGGCCGACGTTGGCCAGATCATATCGTTTTGGATCAAAGAAGCGCGCTACGAGGAGACTTTTTGCGTTATCCAGCGTAGGCGGTTCGCCTGGACGGAGGCGTTCGTAAATTTCAATGAGCGCTTTTTCCGTAGAATCGGTATTGTCTTTGTCCAGCGTATTGCGTATATATTCGTCGTTGCCAAGCAGGTCCAAAATTTCGGCGTCACTGCCGAAACCAAGCGCCCGTAGCAAAACAGTAACCGGAATTTTACGGGTACGGTCAATCCGAACATACATAATGTCCTTCGCATCCGTCTCCAGTTCAAGCCATGCGCCGCGGTTAGGAATAACTGTTGCGGTGTATGTCTTTTTGCCGTTTTTATCGACTTTCGTACTGAAGTAGACGCTAGGAGAGCGTACCAACTGGCTGACAATAACCCGTTCTGCGCCATTGATAATAAATGTACCGGTCTCCGTCATCAATGGGAAATCCCCCATAAATACTTCCTGTTCTTTGACTTCTCCGGTTTCTTTGTTGATGAGCCGCACCTTAACCCGTAGAGGTGCCGCATACGTCACGTCACGTTCCTTAGCGTCATCGACGGTGTATTTAGGTTCACCAAGACTGTAGTCAATGAACTCCAGCACCAAATTGCCCGTAAAATCCTGAATTGGCGAGATATCCTGGAACATTTCGCGCAATCCTTCCTCCAAAAACCAATCATATGATTTCTGTTGGATTTCGATCAGGTTCGGAACCTCTAGTACTTCATTAATTCGCGCATAACTTCGCCGAGTGCGTCGACCATACTGAACAAGATGTCCTGCCAACTTTAACTCACCCCTCATGTCTACTCACTTCAAAAATTGATTGCGAACCTCTGTTTGGAACCTTATAATGGATTCATGCAGAGGATTCACCCACAAATAAAGAAAAGCCCTTACCCGAATGCTTTCGAACAAAGAGCAACTTATCCATGGTCTTCCTACTAAACACGGAAGTGACTTCATATCCTGTAGATTTGCCCAAAATGTACATATTATACGTGAACATGCCCTATTTTATGCATTTCTGCGCATAAAAACTATTGACATTTCAGTCAACTAAAGACAAGAAGCCTATCCTAATACTGACATTTTATAATAATATCACATCTGCAAATTCAAGTCAATAGTCCGATTGTGCATTATTAAGAAATTTTTGTAGCTTTGAAAATCCGATAGCCTTTATCCTTCGTTACTTCCTCAACCTGTCCGAACAAGCTTTCTAGCTTCGCTTTGGCAGAAGGAGCACCCTGTTTTTTCTGGATGACGATCCACAACGTTCCTCCATCCCGCAAATGCGCATGCGCTTGTTCGAAAATGGCGTGCACCGTTTCTTTTCCGGCGCGTATGGGTGGATTGGTCAGTACGACATCAAAGCTCTTCCCCTGCACGGCCGCCAGCAAATCACTTTCCAGAATGGTTACATTTTGAATGCCGTTCAGCTTTGCGTTTTCTTTCGCTAATTCCACCGCACGGGAGTTCACATCAAGCATGGTCACGTGACCGTTACCAGCAAGCCTGGCTGCAGTAAAACCAATCGGACCATAGCCGCAGCCGACATCCAGAACCTCTGCATTGTCCGGAATATCCATCACCTCAATAAGCACCTTACTGCCATAATCAACGCCTTTTTTGGAAAACACTCCGGCATCGCTTATAAACTTAAGGGTCTGGTCCCGAAGGTGTTCTTCCAGCTGACGTCTGTCATGACTGGCTTCCGGCTGATTCGAATAGTAATGCTGTGACATGCTGTTCCTCCGTATCTTGGTCTTGTATTCATAGATTTCCCCGACCGGTCTATGTTCAGACATAGGGAAATGCGGTTTTTACAAAAACAAACCCCTTGAGAATTCAAGGGGTTCGTTTTGTTTAAAGCAGCTTGAGAAGAAATTACTTCACTTCTACAGAAGCGCCTGCTTCTTCCAATTTAGCTTTAACGGAATCAGCTTCTTCTTTACCCACTTTTTCTTTCAGTGGTTTTGGTGCGTTGTCAACGAGGTCTTTAGCTTCTTTCAAGCCAAGGCCAGTGATTTCGCGAACCGCTTTGATAACGTTGATTTTGGAAGCACCAGCGCTAGTCAGGATTACGTCGAATTCAGTTTGCTCTTCAGCTTCAGCCGCGCCAGCGCCGCCGCCTACCATAGCCATAGGAGCTGCAGCAGTTACGCCGAATTCTTCTTCGATTGCTTTAACAAGATCGTTCAGTTCCAAAACAGTCATACCTTTGATTGCTTCCAAGATTTGCTCTTTACTCATGGTTGAACCTCCATTTTATAATAAAAGTTTTTTGTTGTTTGTACTTCATACTGCATGAAGAGACAGGTGCTTACGCGCCTTGCTCTTCTTTCTCTGCAACGGCTTTAACTGCAAGCGCGAAGTTGCGCATAGGAGCTTGAAGCACGCTGAGGAGCATGGAAAGGAGACCTTCGCGGGATGGCAGTTCTGCCAGCGCTTTAACTTGGTCAACGCCAACTACACGGCCTTCAACCACGCCACCTTTCAATTTCAATGCGTCGTTCTTCTTAGCAAAATCGTTAAGGATTTTGGCTGGAGCTACGGCGTCATCCGCACTGAATGCAATCGCTGTAGGACCGGTCAATACTTCGTCCAGTTCTGTCAGCTCAGCAGCAGCGGTAGCGCGGCGCAGCAACGTGTTTTTCAACACTTGGAATTCAACGCCAGCTTCACGAAGCTGCTTACGCAGTTCGGTCACTTGGGAAACGTTCAATCCACGGTAGTCCGCTACAACGGTAGTTACGCTATCGCGCAATTTAGCCGTTACAACATCTACTGCTTCTTGTTTCGCTTGAATCACTTTTGCGTTTGCCAATGTCTACACCTCCTGAAAGTTTCACTGCCTCGGCATCCGGATCCGGAATTACCGGGACATTCTGTATCGTTAGGATGAAAAGTCTGACTACTTCCCGTCCCATACTCGTTCTAGGCAAGTAAAAAGCCTCCGTAGAATCACGAAGGCCTGATGAATGATGGTTGTCCGAAACGTATTCGGGAGCAAACATCTATATTCTATCACAACACCTCGGTAGGAGATTAAGCCTTTGCGGGGCACCTACTGTCTACGGTAAGCATATTCAACTTTAAAGGTCAGTTCTTTTACAACAACTTTTACAGATTATCAGATAACGTGACAGAAGTCAACGTCATATTTATTATCTGTAAGAAGCTGTGCTCACACGTGCGCTTGGTCCCATCGTCGAGGATACTGCGATCCCTTTCAGATAAACACCTTTAGCAGCAGCTGGCTTAGCACGGTTGAGTGCGTCGATGAGAGCTTTAAGGTTCTCATTCAGTTTTACCGCATCAAAGGATGCTTTACCAATTGGAGCATGAATTTGACCTGCTTTGTCCAGACGGTATTCGATTTTACCAGCTTTAATTTCTTGAACAGCTTTGGAAACATCGAATGTAACTGTACCTGCTTTAGGGTTAGGCATGAGGCCTTTACCACCGAGCAGACGACCCAGTTTACCGACTTCGCTCATCATATCAGGTGTAGCTACGCAGACGTCGAATTCGAACCAGCCTTGTTGGATCTTGTTGATCATGTCTTGATCGCCAACATAATCCGCGCCAGCCGCTTCCGCTTCCTTCGCTTTTTCACCTTTTGCAAATACCAGTACACGTTGTGTTTTGCCTGTGCCGTGAGGCAGGACAACAACACCACGAACAGCCTGATCTTGTTTACGCGGGTCTACACCCAAACGCACTGCAACTTCAACGGTTTCGTCGAATTTAGCTGTCGCAGCTTTTTTCACAAGCTCAACGGCTTCTGCTGGTTCGTAAAATGTTTCGCTGTCAATCAACTTGGCAGCTTCAACATATTTCTTACCATGTTTCGCCATGTTTGTTCCTCCTTTGTGGTTTTAACGGAAATTCCTCCCACATATGCCGGTCACGCTTGACCGGTTGTCGCAGAAAAACCGAAATAATTAGTCTTCGATATTGATACCCATACTGCGGGCAGTACCTTCAACCATACGCATAGCAGCTTCAACAGATGCAGCGTTAAGGTCAGGCATTTTAGTTTCAGCGATTTCACGAACTGCGCTACGTTTAACAGTTGCCACCTTTTTCTTGTTAGGTTCGCCGGAACCCTTCTCGATTTTTGCAGCTACGCGAAGCAGAACTGCAGCCGGTGGAGTTTTAGTGATAAACGTAAAGGAGCGATCTTCAAATACCGAGATTTCAACCGGAATAATCAGACCAGCTTGATCAGCAGTACGAGCGTTGAATTCTTTACAGAATGCCATGATGTTGACACCTGCTTGACCCAATGCTGGACCTACTGGTGGTGCTGGATTCGCTTTACCTGCAGGAATTTGCAGTTTCACCATTTTGATTACCTTTTTTGCCATGTAAGACACCTCCTTCAAAAGTGGTTAACGGGACTCTATGGCCCCTCCCACAAGAAACCTGAAGAATTTTATATCTTCTCTACTTGAGTATAATCCAGCTCAAGCGGGGTTTCCCGTCCAAACATGTTGACGTGAACTTTGAGTTTGCTCTTGTCGGCTAGAATTTCTTCTACAGAGCCCACAAAATTCGCAAACGGACCAACCTTGATACGCACGGATTCCTTAATGTCGAATTCAATCTTAGGTTTAGGCTCTTCCATTCCCATATGCTTCAGAATCTGTTCAACTTCATCTGGAAGCAATGCTGTCGGTTTAGAACCCGAACCCGTCGATCCAACGAATCCTGTAACTCCAGGCGTGTTGCGGACAACATACCACGAGTCGTCAGTCTGGATCATTTCAACCAAGACATAACCGGGGTAAACTTTTCTCATGACGGTCTTTTTCTTACCATCCTTGTTTACCACTTCTTCTTCCATCGGAACAAGAACGCGGAAAATCTTGTCTTCCATGCCCATAGACTCAACACGTTTTTCTAAATTGGCCTTGACCTTGTTCTCATACCCTGAATAGGTATGCACAACGTACCATCTTTTTTCCATAGTTTCCATATCAAGCCACCCGGGACCCTTCTTAAATAATCGCTTCGATCACAGCGGAAATGCCGATATCCAGAACCCAAAAATAAATCGTGACGAATACAATGGTGCCGAGGACGATAAGAGTATAATTCGTCAGCTCTTTACGATTAGGCCAGCGAACTTTTTTGAGCTCCGCCCAGCTTTCAGAGAAAAAGGAAAACAGAGACTTGAAACTACTTTTCACGCCGACTACACCTCCAAAAAACTATCTGGTTTCGCGATGAGGAGTTTGCTCGTTACAGAACTTGCAAAATTTCTTCATCTCCATGCGGTCGGGGTGATTTCGCTTGTTTTTGGTAGTCGTATAGTTTCTTTGTTTGCAGTTCGTACAAGCCAAAGTTATAATTACCCGCATGCTGTGCACCTCCCGAAGACGTCCTTCTTTCCAGAAGACTCTATATTTCCTAGCAGAACAGCCTAAGCCCTTCATTGCTGAAAAGAAAATAACCGTTCCTGCGAAATGAACAATAAACAAAAACCTACGGTCTTTGCTCATACATTCATTAAAACACGCGAATTTAGGCCTACCTAAAACACTTTATCATAAGGGTCAATTCGTGTCAACGAAAGAATGACCCTGTTTTCGGCGTGCCGGGATCGCATTTCCCCTAGTCGTTTCAAGCCTTTTTTTCTCTGTTCAAGCTGCCTGCATTCATTTACCAGTATGATTCATTCCTGAGGTGCTTAAACCTTGGCATGTTCCATTGTGAAAAAAAAAGACTCTAAAGTGAGTCTTTTTTGGATCTAAGCGTCTAATTATCACGAACTTCCAAATAACGTTCCAGTTTGCGTTTGACACGCTGCAGTGCGTTATCAATCGATTTCACATGCCTTTTGAGATCAACCGCGATCTCCTGATAGGAGCGGCCATCCAAATACAGCATCAGCACTTTACGTTCCAGGTCACTCAAAATCTCGGACATCTTGTCCTCAAGACCTACAAACTCTTCTTGGTTGATTATTAATTCCTCGGGATCAGAAACCTGAGTACCACAAATCACATCAAGCAGTGTCCGGTCGGAATCTTCATCGTAAATCGGCTTGTCCAAAGATACATAGGAATTCAGCGGAATATGCTTCTGTCTTGTCGCTGTCTTGATCGCCGTAATAATCTGTCTTGTAATACAGAGCTCGGCGAAAGCTTTGAACGAAGACTGCTTGTCCATACGGAAATCACGGATCGATTTGTATAAGCCGATCATGCCTTCCTGAATGATATCCTCTCGGTCCGCACCGATCAAAAAGTAAGACCTGGCTTTGGCGCGCACGAAATTCCGGTACTTGTTAATCAAGAACTCCAGCGCTTCGCTATCGCCTTCACGAAAATATTCGACAACGTCCTCATCTGACTTGTACTCGTAATCCGACAACGATAATTCTTTGAGGTCTACACTCACCAAGAATCCCCCCGGCTGCAACGCAAGGTACCCCGTTACTCTGTGAAATATACGAACAGTATATATGATGGCAGTTGAAACCGTCAACCACGTATTACCTAAAAAAGAACATGAATAACAAAATTGTCAAGAGATTCAAATTTGTAATCTCTTCCATTATTTGTCACTCTCTGCGCCATTTCTCGAATATTTCTCGAAGCTCCGGTTTGAGCTTGCTGTCCAGCGTATTTCGTGTCGATGGGGCATGATCGCTCCTGATGCGGTTTTGTATCGCCTTCTCGCAGTTCTCCACCTCGATCAACAGCTCACGGGCAGAGAGCCGCAGCGCACCGCGTGCAAATATCACATGCTGCTCGATGAAATCGCTGGTAGCTACATATATTTTACGGCTGCGAAGGCTCAGTTCTCCCACAAGCCGCTCTATACATTCATCGGCAGTTTCTTTCTCTTTTGTGAAATAAACCTGTATTTTACTTTGGGCAAAGGCTTTGCCGAGCCCTGGAACCCGATACGCATCGAAGACGGCAATGACTTTGCGGCCTGTGAATGCCTGGTAATCCGCAAGCTTGCCAAGCAGATTATCGCGCGCCTCCTGCATGCTGATTTGCGACAGCTTCGCAAGAGACGGCCAGGCTCCGATCATATTGTAGCCGTCCACCAGAAGCACATCCCGCAAATCCGCCATTTCACGTTAACCTTGATTACGGCGGCGCAATACTTCGTACATCACTACACCGGCTGCCACAGAGGCATTCAGCGAGTTGATCTGTCCGTTCATCGGCAGCTTGATCAAAACATCGCATTTTTCCCGGATAAGCCGCCCCATACCTTTGCCTTCATTGCCAATGACGATGGCTACCGGACCGTCAAAGACGTTGGTTTCATAGATCCCCGCAACAGCCGAAACATCCGTGCCTACGACCCAAACTCCTTTTTCCTTCAAAGAATCAATCGTCTGTCCCAAATTAGTAACCCTTGCTACCGGGACATATTCTGCTGCTCCTGCCGAGGTTTTGGAGACAGTGGCTGTCACCTGCGCCGAGCGGCGTTTTGGAACAATGACTCCGTGCACTCCGGTGCAATCTGCTGTACGCAGAATGGATCCCAGATTGTGAGGATCCTCAATTTCGTCAAGCAGCAGGATAAAAGGCGGCTCGCCCTTATCCTCCGCTACCTTCAGAATGTCCTCTACTTCAGCGTAAGCGTAAGGCGCAACCTGCGCGACTACACCCTGATGCTGCATGTCAGGTGCCATTTGGTCAAGCTTGCGCTTATCGACCTGCTGGATCACAATCCCCAGCTTTTTTGCCTCGATAATAATTGGCTGCGTCAAATGCTTTTGGGCATTTTCAGCAATCCAAATTTTGTTGATGGTACGGCCGGATTTTAGCGCTTCGATAACCGAGTGCTTCCCGCCGATGATTTCTTCATCCATGATATCCTCCAGAAGCTTTATTTTACATGCTGATTTTGTTCTATATATTCAATACCCATTCCAATGAGCTCCTGCATCCGATCGAGCTGCTGCATGTAGTACAGATATCCGATCAGACTTTCAAATGCCGTAGCGTGGCGGTATTCCAGCACGTCGGCATTTTTGGGAATGCTGCCGGATTTGGCATTGCGTCCTTGCCTTACGACGTCCTTTTCCTCATCCGTTAAAACAGGATCAAGGGCTGTCACGATCCGGCTTTGTGCTTTGGCTGACACCATTCCTGTCGCCTGACGGTGAAGCTGATTCGGCTTCAGATTCGGTTTGGAAATCAAGTATTGCCTGACAGCTACTTCATAAATGGCGTCCCCGATGTATGCGAGCACAATCGGCGGAATCAGCCGGGGCTGTCTGGAAGGAGGGTAATTGAACCATCCCGCTTCCGGTGTCAGCCCCTGATTGTCTTGGCCGCTCATTTCCGCCGCCAACGCATGCCCTGCGCCGTATCCTCCAGCACAATTCCCTGCGCACCCAGGAGATCACGGATTTCATCAGCGCGGCTCCAGTTCTTATCCTTACGTGCTTCCATCCGCTCTGCAATGAGGTTCTCAACCTCTTCGTCCAGGAGCTCAGCCTCTTCGCCCGCATACAAACGAAGCACGGCATTCAACTCTTCAAAAGCAGCCAGCATAGCCTTTAATTCTTCCGGGTTCGCCACGGACTCCTGCAGCAGCAAATTGGCTTCATTGACCCATTCGAACATTGCGGTAATGGCATCCGGTGTATTGAAATCGTCATCCATCTTTTCGTAGTACTGCTTCAGAATGCTATCCAGCTTCTGCTTCATTTCATCCCGAACCTGCCCGTGACCATCAGGAGTAACGGTTTTCAAACGGTGCTTCAGGTTGCCGACAGCATTGGCAATACGCTCCACACTGTTCATCGCCTGATCCATCGTTTCCGCGTTGAAGTTAAGCGGGTTACGGTAGTGTGTTGAAAGCATGAAATAGCGGATGGCCTCTTTTTTGAATTCCTTGCGCAGATCTTTAACCAGAATACCATTGCCGAGTGATTTCGACATTTTTTCGTTATTAATTTTGATATAACCGTTATGCATCCAGTAATTAGCCAGCGGTTTGCCTGTCAGCGCTTCGGACTGGGCTACCTCACACTCATGATGCGGGAACTGCAAATCCTGTCCGCCTCCGTGAATATCAATTGTATCCCCCAGATAGCGGCGAGCCATTGCCGAGCATTCAATATGCCAGCCTGGACGTCCGTCTCCCCAAGGGCTGGACCAGTAGATTTCACCCGGTTTGGCTGCTTTCCAGAGCACGAAGTCCTCCGGATTTTCCTTGCGCTCGTCGACGTTGATCCGAATGCCGAACTGCAGTTCATCCAGCTTCTGATGCGAGAGCTTACCGTAATCAGGAAATTTATTCGTCCGGTAAAACACATCGCCGCCTTTTTCATAAGCAAAACCATTCTGCTCCAGCTCCTGAATGAAGGCAATGATATTGTCCATATTCTCGGTTACGCGCGGATTGATTGTCGCCTTGTGAATACCAAGGCCTTCCAAATCCTCAAAGTATGCCTTGATAAACTTGTCAGCTACCTCTGGCACCGTGCTGCTCAACTGCTCTGCCTTGCGGATAAGCTTATCGTCCACGTCCGTGAAGTTAACCACATAGTTAACCTCATTGCCGATTTGTTCAAGATACGTACGGACCACATCAAAAAAGATCATTGGCCGCGCGTTGCCGATATGGATGTAATCATATACGGTAGGCCCGCATACATACATCTTCACCTTTCCAGGTTCCTGCGGCACAAATTCTTCCTTGGCTCGATTCAATGTATTATAAATTTGAAGCGCCATATTCACATTTCCTTTCTTTCTTTAAATGAAAATCCTGAATGTTCCATAACCCAAGTTTTAATCATTATGCTCCCTGCCTGCGGCGGCTTTGATCTGAACCAGCTCGTTGTTTTCGTATTTGATGCTTTCGAGCTCCCCCCGGAGGCGGTCAATTTCCCTCTGCATACCTCGAATCGAATCCACAATCGGGTCGGGCAGCTGGTGGCTGAGGCGATCTACACGACGACCATCCTGCTTGACAATGGTCCCCGGTATGCCTACGACCGTACTGTTGGCAGGCACCTCTTTCAGCACAACCGAGTTAGCACCAATGTTGCTTTGGTCTCCCACCTTAAAAGATCCCAGAACCTTGGCACCGGAAGCGATGACGACATTATTCCCAATCGTCGGGTGGCGTTTCCCCTTTTCCTTGCCGGTACCTCCCAGCGTGACGCCTTGGTAAATCACAACGTCATCACCAATCTCACAGGTTTCCCCTATAACTACGCCCATGCCATGATCGATAAAGAGCCTCCTGCCGATCTTGGCGCCGGGATGGATCTCGATTCCTGTCATGAAACGACTGAACTGTGAAATAATACGCGCCAGTGTGAACCACCGATGTCTGTACAGCTTGTGGGCAATCCGGTGAGCCCAGATGGCGTGCAGTCCTGAATATGTGAATACCACTTCGAACAGTCTTCTGGCGGCCGGATCATTTTCAAATACCGTCTGGACATCCGATCTGATCTGCTTAAACATATCCGTTCCCCTCTTCGTCTCTTCTAATCCCTCGCGTCGCGAAAGATATCTGGTACTACCGGTGGTTTATCTCAAAAGAAAAACTTTATCGGCGTATTTCCACAGAAGACTGACCGCTTGTAACCGAAGTTTTTCTTGTGATAAAAGGCAGCCACGTCTTCAAAGTTATACTATTTAAAGACCAAAAAACGCCTCGGCAGCTTTCGCTGCAGAGGCGTTATACGCGGTTCCACTCTGCTTGAATCCATTTTTATGCATAGGTCTGCGCATAAAGCTGAATTCCTCTCATCTGTCCTGTTAACGGGGGACCTTCCGGCATAGTCTAACGGTTCAATCTGAACCGCTCATCCATGCAGCTCACAGGCGCATTTCCGCAGTCGGCATATGGATAACTTCCAGCCGCATGGAAAGCAGATTCTCCATGAGGTTATCCTCTCTGGCAAATGCCTGGGGTTAAAGCGTACTTCTCCTGTTCGTCGCTGTTGGGCAACATCATCTATTCAGGCCTGCTGCTTAGGGCAGGTTTTTATAGATCTTATTTTGGTAGTAATTATAGCCGAAAATGCATCAGACTGACAAGAAATGTTTTCGCCCATATTCGGGCCTTCTATCCAGTCGTCGTTTCCGCTAGGCTCCTTTAATTTGCGATCTCAAACGTTCGATTACGCGATTCTTGCCAAGCAGATAGATGGTTTCATTCAAATCACGGCCATGCATCTGGCCCGTTAACGCAACACGGATTGGCATAAACAGCTGTTTCCCTTTGAATCCGGTTTCCTTCTGCACTTCTTTGATCAGAACAGCGATTTGAGCAGCTGTATACTCCTCGGATGCCTCAATTTTGTCCAGCAGAGCTTTCAATACGGTTGGTACCTGCTCTTCAGCCAGAACAGGCTGGGCATCATGGTCCACTTCCATATGCGTGCGGAAGAACACATCGGACAAACCGACAATGTCGGAGGCTGCGGTCATTTGCTCCTGGTAAAGAGCGACCAGCTTCCTCGCCCAAACTTCCTGCTCTTCACTGAGCTCCGCCGGCAGACGGCTCGCTTTTTGGAGATGAGGGATAGCCAGCTTGGCAATCCGCTCTGGATCTGCCTGCTTGATGTAGGCGTTATTCAGATGAGCCAGTTTGTTCTGGTCAAACACGGCTGGACTCTTCGACAACCGGTCCGGGTTGAAAATTTTAATCAGCTCTTCTCGGCTGTAAATCTCCTCTTCCCCTTCCGGCGACCAGCCGAGCAGTGCGATAAAGTTAACCAGAGCTTCAGGAAGATAGCCAAGCTGATCATACTGTTCAATGAACTGGATAATGGACTCATCCCGCTTGCTCAGCTTCTTATGGTTTTCGTTCACGATCAATGTCATATGGCCGAAACGAGGCGCTTCCCAGCCCAAGGCTTCATAAATCATCAGCTGGCGGGGAGTATTCGAAATATGATCCTCTCCACGGAGTACATGGGAGATCTTCATCAAATAATCGTCGATAACAACTGCATAGTTATATGTCGGAATGCCGTCTCTTTTCACAATAACAAAGTCGCCTGTGTCCTGAGTATTGAAGGAAATCATGCCTTTAACGATGTCGTCAAACGTATACGTCTTGTCCTCAGGGACGCGGAAACGAATGCTTGCTGTACGTCCTTCTGCTTCAAAGGCCTTACGTTGATCCTCAGTCAAATCACGGTGTTTGCCGGAGTAACGAGGTGTTTCGCCGCGGCCCATTTGCTCCTCGCGTTCCTTCTCCAGCTCCTCTTCCGTGCAGTAGCAGTGGTATGCGAGACCTCTGTCCAGCAAATCCTGCGTATATTTATTATAAATATCAAGGCGCTCCGTTTGACGGTAAGGTCCGTATTCGCCGCCGATATCAATACTTTCATCCCAATCCAGACCAAGCCATTTCAAATACTTCAGCTGGCTCTCTTCACCACCTGCAATGTTGCGCTTCACATCCGTATCCTCAATCCGGATAATGAAATCTCCGCCTTGATTACGGGCATACAAATAGTTAAACAACGCCGTTCTGGCGTTCCCGATATGTAAATGTCCTGTAGGACTAGGTGCGTAACGTACGCGAACTTTATTAGTCATGGTAATCCCCTCCGCTTTTGTGTTATTAAACCAGTCATAATTCTTGCGTGTGACCGCTACGGTTCCCGGATCGTTCTTCCGATCGCTGTTGTCTCCATATTTCCTGATTTAATCTTTTAAAGGGAGAAATATGGAGACAAAGCATATGCTTCCGAAGCGAGCTTTCCTGCGGAAACCTTTTAGCCGACCGCTTCGCTTCTTCAGATCGATTCCGGTCTCCTCCGCTACTTGTGCTGTCACTATTCAATATATTGATTAATAACTCGAATGCCAATCAAAAATCCCTCAAGATGATAGCACATCTTTAACGAGACAGACAACAGACTGCGCCGCAATGCCTTCTCCCCGTCCGGTGAATCCAAGCTGCTCCGTCGTTGTTGCCTTTACGTTCACCTGATCCAGATCTGCATCAAGTGCCTTGGCGATGACTTCGGCCATCTGTGGAATATATGGAGCCATCTTTGGTTTCTGAGCGATAATCGTAGAATCAATATTCCCGAGACGGTAACCCCGCTCCTTCGCCATATCCCAAATATACAGCAGCAGCTTCAGGCTATCCGCATCTTTAAATTCTGGATCGGTATCGGGAAAATGCTTACCGATATCCCCGAGTCCAAGCGCACCCAGAATCGCATCTGTCACCGCATGCAAAAGCACGTCGGCATCCGAATGCCCAAGCAGTCCCTTTTCATAAGGAATCGTAACTCCCCCAATAATACATGGCCTGCCCTCTACAAGCTCATGCACGTCAAACCCTTGTCCTACACGTATCATGGATTTCTCTCTCCCCTGCGTTTTAACATGAATTCGGCATATTCCAAATCTTCCGGCGTCGTGATTTTTATATTCGTATAGCTGCTCTCCACGACAGCTACCGGAATGCCCATTCTTTCCACGAGCATGGAATCATCCGTTCCAATGAAGCCGTCAGCCTCAGCCTGCTCATGCGCCTTCTTCAATGCTGAAAGACGAAAAGCCTGTGGGGTATGAATCGCCCACAGACTCCGGCGGTCGGGTGTTGCTTCGATCATTCCCGACTCACTCACCTGCTTAATCGTATCCTTCACCTTCACCGCGAGCACCGCAGCTCCGGAAAGCTGTGCTTTCCGGCAGCATGCCTCAACATGTTCAGGTTCAATGAACGGGCGTACACCGTCATGTACCATTACCCATTCCGTACCGATCTCCAACAAGCCTTTATATACGGACTGCTGTCTTTCGCTTCCGCCCGATATCACTTTAACCACTTTGCTGAGTCCGTACTCCTTGATCCATCCGGTGCATCGATCTATATCTTCTGCCCCGGTCACCAGAACGATTTCTTGAACCAGCGGCATCCGTTCGAAGACGTCCAATGTATGCATAATAATGGGCTTGTCCTTCAGCAGCAGATACTGCTTGCTTTCGCGGGTTCCCATTCTTGTGCCTCTGCCCGCGGAAACCACGACCACGCCCACACGATTTTCTGTGTCCAAGCTGCGCCCTGCCTCCCAGTAAAAATGTATACCCCCATCATACCCCTTTTACTGGGCTTTTTCCAACAGTTTCGGTTTGGCAAAAATCATCCGTCCCGCGGAAGTCTGGAGCACACTCGTCACCAGGACCTCCATCATACTTCCGATATAGTCACGCCCGCCTTCGACCACAATCATGGTTCCATCATCCAGATAGGCTACTCCCTGCCCATGTTCCTTGCCATCCTTGATCACCTGCACCATAATTTCTTCCCCTGGCAGGACGACCGGCTTGACCGCATTGGCCAGATCATTAATGTTAAGTACCGATACTCCCTGCAGCTCACAAACCTTATTCAGGTTAAAATCATTCGTAACGACTTTGCCCTGAAGTACCTTCGCGAGCTTGACCAGCTTGCTGTCCACCTCCGAAATCTCTTCGAAGTCCCCCTCGTAGATCAGCACTCTGACATCCAGTTCTTTCTGAATTTTGTTTAAAATATCAAGTCCTCTGCGGCCGCGGTTGCGTTTGAGCAAATCCGACGAATCTGCAATATGCTGCAGCTCTTCAAGCACAAATTCTGGAATGACGATCGTACCTTCGATAAAACCTGTCTTGCAGATGTCGGCGATACGGCCATCAATGATCACGCTGGTATCCAAAATTTTATGCTCTTCAATTTTCCGGTCCTCATAGGCATCCCCTTTGCCCCATCTTCCGGATGTCCACAGCGTCGCCAGCTCATCCTTTTTATCCAGACCAACCCGGAATCCCATGTAGCCGCATAGTAGAGTCAGCCCCACAGCTGCGATTTCTCCGGCTTTACCTGCCCAAGCCAAGCTCGGATAGATCAGCAGAGACAGCAGAAGGCCTCCTACCAGACCGGCAGCTCCGGCTGCCAAGTCATTCATTGGCATACCCGCAAACAATTGGATTATGGACTGTACACGGGCAGTTAACGCCTGAGCAGATATGGAACCTATCAACAAAAATAAAATTGCGCCAAGTCCTGCAAACATCAGGCCGCCCCATGCGGAATGATCGATACCTAATTTAGGGAACGTCCATCCGGCTGATTGATGCATGGTATAGCCCAACCATGCACCGCACAGCCCGGCAAATGCCATAATAATTTTTCTCAGCATATGTTCCCACACCTCCTTGATTGTATTAGTTATACATATTTCCTTAGCAGTATGAACCAATTCCAGGCTTCCTAATCCTGCCAGTTCCAAATTTTTCTATACCTTTCTTAAATTTAAGTTCTGGAAGATGTGTCATTTTTGGTTGAAAATGGGCAAATGCCTGGCATATAATTAATTCAATTCTTATGCTAGAGGTGAAAAGGAAAATGAGCGCACCAAGTTTACAGGCTTTTCAGGATCAGGTTTCCGAACTGTTGCTCCGTCACCGCAGTCTATTGGATGTGCTGTCCAAAAACGGACAAAGCAGTGCCTCCGTCAATCGGGCTGTTGCCAAGGCAATAACAGATTGCGGCTGTATCGAACTGCATGCTACCAAGCAGTCCTTTGAATCTGAAGTGGATCTCGAGGAAGCCAAAGAAGTGGCACGGACTCATGTTCGTGGAGAGCTGTGTGAAAACTGCAGGGAAATTATCAGTACCGAGCTGGGGCGTAACATTTTTTATATGTCGGCTCTATGCAACCTGCTCGATATCAACATGGATGAAGTTGTCCAAAAGGAATCGCAAAAATGCTCCACTCTTGGCTTGTTTAATTTGTCATAGACGAAGCCATTCGAATCAACGCTGGATATACAGGAACAAAAAAAGCATTTATTTCACTGCCGCGGCAGGAAATAAATGCTTTTTATTGTTACCTTAAACTGTTCTCTTATGAGTGATCGTTGTACACTTTATGATCCGCGGATTGGTCATGATGACGTCTGCGGGTCAGCTTCTCTACATTTTGTTTCAATCCGTATGCTGCATAAAGCACCAGCGGCACAAAAATAAGTTTGGATATTTGATCCGGAAAAATGACAGCGACAGCAACCGAAGCAACTATAACTACAGGTGCGTACATCACAGCCTTTTTAGGAAGACCTACCTTTTTGAAGTTAGGATATTTAACCGTGCTGACCATTAGATACGACAGGATCAGCATGGCGATGATCATATAAGGGGCCGATATTTCTTTATGAAACAGCGACAGTGTGGCTAGAACGCCTCCTGCAGCCGGTATAGGTAAACCAATAAAATATCCCGGAATTCCGGCGGATTGAACATTAAAACGCGCCAGACGCAGTGCTCCGCAAATCGGGAAAATCGCGGTCACGGTCCAGATCAGTGCGTGAGGCATGCCATGAAAAGAAGTTACATACATGATGAGTGCGGGTGCCACACCAAAAGAGATCACATCCGAGAGAGAGTCCAGTTCCTTGCCGAATTCGCTCTGTGCATTGAGCGCCCGGGCCATCCGGCCGTCCAAACCATCGCAAAGCATCGCAATAATAATCATGATGGCTGCCAAACTTAATTTGTTGTCAAAAGCCAGCATAATTCCTACCATTCCGAGAAACAAGTTACCCAACGTAAACATGTTCGGAATTGATTTCGTAAACATTTCTTCACCTCGGTTTTTTTAGTACCCCCGTATCATCCATTGATTGTATGGCATTTAAATTTGTCTGTCAATGAATACTTGTTCCTGTAAACGTTTCAGACCTTCTTTTATGTTGCGGGCTCTGACTTCTCCAATTCCATCCACTTCATCCAATTCCTCGATGGTTGCCATCATGACATGAGGCAGCTCATCGAAGCGCTCAACCAGGTTGTGGATAATGACATTCGGCAAACGCGGGATTTTGTTCAGAATCCGGTAACCCCTTGGTGCAATAGATTCTTCCGAGGTTGCAGCAGAGAGCGGATATCCCAGAAGACGCATAACGTAGTGAATATCGAGCAGCTCATCATCGGTTGCCCGTTTCAGTCCTGCGATCATCTCACGAATCTTCTCGTCGTTGTCTTCGCGTGCATAATCTTTATACAGCAACCAGGCTTCTTCCTCCATATTGCTGACCAGCTCTTCCATCTGCATGCTGATGAGCCGTCCCTCATTGCCGAGCTCATTGATATAGCGCTTGATCTCCATCTTGATGCGCAGCACCATTTCAACCCGCTGAATCACGTTTACCACTTCCGGCACGGTGACCAGTTCTTCAAACTCGGATGCAGACAGGTTAGTTAACGACTGGTTAAGCACTGCCCGGTACTTTTCAAGGGTTTGAATCGCTTGGTTCGCTTTGGTCAAAATAACGCCAATTTCTTTTAGCGCATATCTGAGCGTCCCCTGATATAAAGTAATAATGTTACGACGCTGGGAAATGGATACCACCAGCTTGCCGGTCTGCTTGGCTACCCGCTCCGCGGTACGGTGACGGATACCGGTTTCGATCGAGGAGATGGAGGAATCAGGAATCAGCTGGGTATTGGCATACAGGATCCTCTTCAGATCCTCACTCAGTATGATGGCCCCGTCCATCTTCGCCAACTCGTATAAATAGTTGGGTGAAAAATCACAGTTGATTGAGAAGCCGCCGTCAACTACCTCCATCACTTCCGGACTATAGCCGACGACAAGCAGCCCTCCGGTTTTGGCCCGCAGCACATTTTCCAAACCGTCACGAAACGGCGTGCCCGGGGCGACCAGCCTAAGCAGGTCATTCATTTTATCCAATTGGCTAGGTTCCTTCATCTCTTTATGCCCCCTAATCTAACGCGACCGCTAGTGCATCTGCCACGGTATTGATACCAATAATTTCAATTCCTTTGGGATGCTTCCAGCCTTTTAAGCTTCTCTCCGGCATGATAATCCGCTTAAAGCCGAGCTTCTCGGCTTCTTTCACCCGCTGCTCTGCGCGTGAAACTGCTCTGACCTCTCCGGTCAGGCCTACCTCCCCGAACATCACATCAAATGGCTTTGTCGGAATATCTCGAAAGCTGGAGGCTATGCTGACAGCAATCGCCAAATCAACCGCCGGCTCATCCAGCTTCACACCACCCGCCACATTCAGGTAAGCATCCTGATTTTGCAAGAACATTCCCATCCGCTTCTCCAGCACCGCAATAATAAGTCCCATCCTGTGATGGTCCACACCTGTGCACATTCGCCGCGGAGACGGGAAGTGTGTGGAGGAAATCAATGCCTGAAGCTCAACCAGGACAGGCCGGGTACCTTCCATACTGGCGACAACCGTCGAACCTGCAACCCCCAGCGGACGTTCGGATAAAAATAACTCCGAAGGATTCTCCACTTCGACAAGGCCGGATTCATTCATTTCGAAAATTCCGATTTCGTTGGTTGACCCAAAGCGGTTCTTCACTGCCCGTAAAAGTCGGTAGGTATGATGCCGTTCCCCTTCAAAATACAATACACAGTCAACCATATGTTCAAGCAGTCTCGGGCCCGCAATGGCTCCTTCCTTCGTAACATGCCCTACGAGCACAGTTGCAATGCCAAGCCCTTTGGCCACGCGCATAAAACGGGCCGTACATTCTCTAACCTGAGCCACGCTCCCGGGAGCACTGGTCACTTCCGGAATATAGACGGTTTGGATGGAGTCAATAACAAGAAACTGCGGTTGAATGCTGTTAATCGCTTCTTCAACGAGATCCATATTGGTCTCACACAATACATACAGCTCCGGAGATAGAGCCCCCAGACGGTCCGCGCGAAGCTTCGTCTGGCGCACTGATTCCTCCCCAGATACATAGAGAACGCGCAAACCCGAATGTGCTAAAGCATGAGAGGTTTGCAGCAGCAGCGTAGACTTACCGATACCTGGATCCCCGCCAACCAAAATCAGCGACCCTGGAACGATACCTCCGCCTAGTACGCGGTTCAACTCACCGATCCCTGTCTGCACACGCGCTTCGTTGCTACTTTCTATATTTATGATCGAAAGCGCCTTTTCTTTACTATGAAACAGCGGAGAATTCATTCCCTGTGTTTTAATAACGCTTTCTGTTTCTTCGATCATCGTATTCCAAGCCTGACAACCCGGACATTTACCATACCATTTAGCAGCCTCATAGCCGCATTCGGTACAGTTGAATTTTGTTTTTATTTTAGCCATGATCTCTCCTTTTGGCGATATGGAAATTTGTCTAATTTTGTCGATCACTCAGAAAATTGGCATTATTTTAATTTTACCATTTAATAAGATTTATCGTAAAGTATTTGCGAAAAGTTTACATAAACATAAAAGGGATTGACCCGCAGCTTATGTCAAAGCAGCGAGGCAATCCCTTATTAAAATCTGTTTGCTTTAACGTTAGAATCAGGAGTTGGCTGAAACGTTGTCGTTTTTCTTCACTGTCAATTCGCCATTTTCCTCATCGATTACAAGCGAATCACCTTTGACAACATTGCCGGTCAGAAGCTCTTCGGACAAACGGTCCTCGATATGCTTCTGAATCGCACGACGGAGCGGACGGGCTCCAAATGCAGGATCATACCCTTCCTTGGCCAGGAATGCCTTGCCCTTCTCCGTGAGTATGAAGTCTACATCATATTCACGCAGGCGTTTACGCAGCTCGTCGGACATCAGCGTTACGATCTCCGCGATATGCTTCTCTTCCAGCGAGTGGAAGACGATGATTTCGTCGATCCGGTTCAGGAACTCTGGACGGAAGCTCTTCTTCAGCTCGCCCATGACCTTATCCTTCATGTTGTTATAATCGGCGCCTGCATCAGCCAACGCGGTAAAGCCCATGGTGGAATTCTTTTTGATCGCATCTGCTCCCACGTTCGAAGTCAGGATAATCAGCGTGTTACGGAAATCGACGACACGTCCCTTGGAGTCGGTCAGACGTCCATCTTCAAGGACCTGCAGCAGGATATTGAATACTTCCGGATGTGCTTTTTCAATCTCATCCAGAAGGACAACAGAGTATGGCTTGCGGCGTACTTTCTCCGTCAGCTGCCCGCCTTCCTCATAACCCACATATCCTGGAGGCGCTCCGACAAGTCTGGACGTGGAGTGCTTCTCCATATACTCGGACATATCAATGCGGATGACTGCATTTTCGTCGCCGAACATAGCTTCTGCCAATGCGCGGGCCAGCTCGGTTTTACCAACACCCGTAGGTCCCAGGAAGATAAACGAACCAATCGGACGCTTCGGATCCTTCAGACCGGCACGTGAACGACGTACAGCACGGCTGACGGCCTTGACGGCCTCTTCCTGGCCAATTACACGCTCATGCAGAATGGACTCCATGTTGAGCAGACGCTCGGTTTCCTCTTCCTTGAGCTTGCGTACCGGGATACCAGTCCAGCTGGCTACCACCTGTGCAATATCTTCTGGTGTAACTTCGGAATCGGTACGGCCCTGTTTTTCTTTCCACTGATTCTTCGTAATTTCGAGCTCTTCACGAATCTTCTGCTCGGTATCACGTAGCGCAGCCGCTTTTTCAAATTCCTGGCTTTGGACAGCGGAATCCTTTTCCTTGCGGATGTCTTCGAGACGGCTCTCCAGCTCTTTCAGGTTTGGCGGTATCGTATAAGTATGAAGCCTTACTTTGGAGCCGGCCTCGTCAATCAGGTCAATCGCTTTATCCGGCAGGAACCGGTCAGGAATATAGCGGTCGGACAGCTTAACAGCCTCGACGATCGCTTCATCTGTAATTTTCACGCGGTGATGCGCTTCATAACGGTCACGCAGGCCAAACAGAATCTGAATCGCTTCTTCCGGAGAAGGCTGATCCACCGTGATTGGCTGGAAACGGCGTTCCAAAGCGGCATCCTTCTCAATGTATTTACGGTACTCATCCAGCGTTGTGGCACCGATGCATTGCAGTTCTCCACGGGCCAAAGAAGGCTTCAGGATATTAGAGGCATCAATCGCACCTTCAGCGCCGCCTGCACCGATCAATGTATGAAGCTCATCGATAAACAGCACGATATTTCCGGCTTGGCGGATTTCATCCATAATCTTTTTAAGACGGTCCTCGAATTCACCGCGGTACTTGGTACCTGCGACAACCGAACCCATATCCAGCGTCATAACGCGTTTGTCACGAAGCGTTTCCGGAATTTCATTGTTAATGATTTTTTGGGCAAGCCCTTCTGCGATCGCCGTTTTACCTACGCCCGGCTCACCGATCAGAACCGGGTTGTTCTTCGTCCGGCGGCTAAGCACCTGGATGACACGTTCAATTTCATTGCTTCGTCCGATCACCGGATCGAGGTTGCCTTCCTTAGCGGCTGCCGTCAGGTCACGGGCCAGACTATCCAGTGTTGGGGTGCTGACATTCGCCTGAGAGCCATGATGGCTTGATACGGCCTCACTGCTGCCCAGCAGCTGCAGTACCTGCTGACGTGCCTTGTTCAGGCTGATGCCAAGATTGTTGAGCACACGTGCGGCTACACCTTCACCTTCACGGATCAGGCCGAGCAGAATATGCTCTGTGCCCACATACGTATGACCCAGCTTACGGGCTTCATCCATAGACAATTCAATGACTTTTTTGGCGCGCGGAGTATAGGCGATATTGGTCGGCTGCTCCTGTCCTCTGCCGATGAGTGTCTCCACTTCATCCTGGATCTTTTCAAGTCCGAGTCCAAGACCGATCAATGCTTTAGCAGCAATGCCGTCACCCTCGCGAATCAGTCCAAGCAAAATATGCTCTGTACCGATGTTGTTATGTCCCAAACGAACGGCTTCCTCTTGAGCGAGTGCCAGCACTTTCTGAGCGCGTTCCGTAAATCTTCCGAACATCATTCTCCTGCACCTCCATGAGTTTGAAATCTTATTTAGAAATAAAACGGAATATCGTTATTCATTAATGTAATGCTTTCGCTTAGGCTTTCGCCAGGGTCTCACGAATCAACCTTGCCCGGTAAATATCTCGTTCCTCGCTGTTCATGTCATGACCGAATTTTTTTTGCAAAAAACCGGGCTGTGTCATCACATTCAGCTCATTCATTACCGGAATGGAAGGTCCCTCCACAATACCGAGATCAACGCCTAAACGTACATCGGACAGCCTTTGCCCAGCTTCCTTGGAATCCATCACTTCTGCGTACGACAAAATGCCGTAAGACCGTTTGATCCGGTCCGTAATACGGAGACGTGAATCATTCATAAGCCGGGTACGGGCATTCTTCTCGTGCTCGATAATTTGCAGTACTACGCTGTGCAGATTATCTATGATCTCATTTTCACTCTGCCCAAGCGTAATCTGGTTGGAGATCTGAAACAGGTTTCCTACTGCTTCGCTGCCTTCCCCGTAAATTCCTCTAACGGTTAGGCCAACCTGGGAAACAGCGGATAAAATCCGGTTAATCTGCTGTGTCATCACCAGAGCCGGAAGATGCATCATTACAGACGCCCGGAGCCCCGTTCCTACATTGGTGGGACAGCTGGTTAGATATCCGCGTTTGTCGTCAAACGCATAATCCACCTCGGCCTCAAAAAGATCGTCGATGGATGTCGCCTTTTCCCACGCTTCACGGACCTGAAAACCCGGATACAGACATTGAATGCGAAGATGGTCCTCTTCGTTAATCATGATACTGATAGATTCGTCTTCACTGATCATCACGGCCCCGTTTTGAGACTCATTCGCCAGGCTGGGACTGATCAAATGCTTCTCTACCAGAACCTTTTTATCAATCGGCTCGATTTCATCCAGCTCGATGGTGTAGAACGTTCCTAAAGACTTGATATCCTGTTCCTCGGGCACTTTGGCCAGAAGATTCAGCACTTCCTCCGATTGCTGGCGTGTCGCCAAAAGGGGAAACGGCAAGTGCTGCAGGTTCCGCGCTATGCGTACCCGGCTGCTGATGACGATATCGGAATCGCTTCCCGTACCAAGCATCCACTCACTCAGCGCTTTCTCGGTAAACCGGAGATTGGGCATCACGCATTCCTCCTCGCTTTAAGCGAACTTTACTGTCCTGCCATTTCTTTTTCAAGTGTTCTGATCTGGTCTCTAAGCTGGGCAGCTTCTTCAAATTCCTCCTGCTGAATACACTGCTGCAGTTCGAGCTTAAGATCATCGATTTTGCGTTTTAATTGGATCCGTCCGCCGCTTCTCTTCGGCACTTTGCCGACATGCACCGTATTCCCGTGCACTCTCTTGAAGAGAGGATCCAGGCGGTCGCCAAAATATTTATAACAGGAGCTGCAGCCGAACCGGCCTATTTTGCTAAATTGCGAATACGTCATTCCGCATTCTTCACATCGCAGGGATTGTGGCGCTTTGACGCTACTACTTGCCGTCCCTTTTCCCGCGGTTTCAAAATCAAGCAGTCCTGATAATAGGCTGTGTATAGAGAATCCTCCCGAGGTGCCAGGAATCATTTCCCCTTTTTCCCTCGCACAGGTTTCACAAATGTGGAACTCATTTTTCTCACCGTTTACAATTTTAGTGAAATGCAGCGTTGCGGGTCTCTTTCCGCATTCTTGACAAAGCATATCGAGTACCTCCTATTCTCTGTAGACTCATTTGCCTAGCAAAGAAATCAGCATCGCTTTCATTATCCTTGCACGTATCTCATCCCTAAAGGGAAGTTTGACCAATAGGATCTCTCTGGATATGGCAGCCCGCATCATGCACGCTTCCCGTTTACTCAAAAACCGGGCTTCCTCCAACTGGTAAATCAGCCCTTCTGCGACGGTTTGATCAATCGTACTGCCAATCGTCGTATGTAGATGAGTATGGAGCGCCGAATGTTGCGGAAGCTCAATACGTTGAATCCGGATATAACCGCCGCCTCCGCGCTTGCTTTCCACGAGATAGCCCTTCTCCAGCGTAAATCTTGTGCTTATCACATAATTGATCTGGGAGGGTACACAGGAAAAATGGTCCGCCAGATCATTACGCTGTATTTCGATCAATCCTTCGGGACTTTCATGCAAAATACCCTTCAGATATTGTTCAATAATATCAGAGATATTACGCATCATTCATCCTCCACTTGTAATGCTGTCGAAAGCCAATAATTTCTCCATTCCAACACCAGCTTCAAGGATCATTCACATAATTAAAAAATTACCCAAAGATCCAAAGCGCGAACCGGATACAAGAGAATACAAACATGGGCCGCCGGTATCCCCGCAGCTTCTGCTTTATTATTGTAACATCAGGCAATTCAGATCATACATAAACATCATTTATTCACAGACTATTCCATGTTTGATCAACAACTGACTTTGACTTTCTTTGACTATATTATAACATATTCTCACGTTTTGCCAAGGGGGCAGCTGTATTTATATCATTTTTGACCTATTTGTCCGATTTCATCCCTTTTATTAGAAATAACTCCCCCGCCATTTCTGTGCAGGAGAGTTATGTATATTATTAATATTTCAAAAATAGTCAAGCAAAAACGTTTGACCAACGGGAATAGCTTGCTCCAATCTGGTTATGGCTTCAGCCTCTCCGTTCAATCTTCCCAATTTCCACAATTCCATTGGCCGCTTATAGCCTAACATCATAGCAGCGAGCGTCTGGATATCGCACTGAATTTGTGTATTCTCATCTGAAGCTGTCTTTGTTGCAGAAGCTTTTCCTTCTGCTGAAAGTGTCCACTGCCAATTCCCCTCATTCCATGGGGCATGTGGATCTTTAATTTGTACCGTCCAGGATTGTTCCTCTCCGCTGCCTTGGAAAGCAAATTCCTGTACAAATCCTGCTGCATTTACAATCCGGGCCATACCAAAAGGCGAAAGCTCCTGCGTAATCCTTGGATCTGCAAGCATATACGTTAGGCCGTCATTGGCAGGCATTTGGGCTAAAACGGTTTGGGTTACCATCGAGTCATGATTGCATATGAAGGTCCATAATGCCCGTCTGGATTCTTCATTCAGCCAAACAAACTCTTCAACCAAAAGCTCTTTTTTCTCGGCTTTATATAGTAGGTATCCTTGCGGCTCTCCCGAAGGGGAATAATACACGGCTGTGTGTCCCTCATCATCCAGAATGGAATGCTTCCACCTTTCCTCGCTACGGACCATCATACCGTTAAAACCGCTTGCATAAGCCTCGTATACCTGATTTAAGATGGCTATATCCGTAATATCTCGCCGCACAGTTCCATCCGTCATTTCCTTGGCAGGCAGCTTGTCGGTTGGAATAACATACTTTTTATAATCACTGAACATTTCCCAGCCATACTTGCGGTAGAAAGGAAAAGAAAAAGGATGCAGTAAGGAGAGCAGCTTACCCGATTCATTCATCACCTTCAGTGAGTGCGTAAGAAGCTGATTGACCAGTCCTTGCCGGCGGTATTCCGGCCATGTTGCCACGCCGCCAATCCCTGCCATCGGTATTTTCCTGCCATACACAAAGATATCAACAGGCAGCAGCACCAACTTCGCACTCAGCTCCCCTTCTTCACCAAAAATCCCCCATGTATTTTCAGGACTGAATCTCTTTCTTGCGTTTTCCTTGTCCTCTGCCGACATCCGGTATTGGAAAGCGTATTCACCCAATCTAATCATGGCATCAAAATCTTCAGCCTTCAGTGTTCTGATCTCCATCCCATTCACCTCACCTATGTATTGGAAAGAGCCGTTGATTTTCAATAAAGCAGTTTATTGCTTCACATCAAACGGATTACAAGTCGAGTATGGCAAACGGTTATGGCAAAGTCAATGAATTACCCACAAGCTGAGCGTATTCTAAAAATAAAAAAGTTGATGAAATGCATATTTTACACAGCAACCTGTGAATCATGGGGATGAAATTGTGAATTTGTGGACGGTTTTTTGAAAATGGCGAAGAAACGCGACAACGGGGCTATCTTTCTGTGTACAAGTGAAGGAAAACAGATGAGGGGTCTTTATTTCTGTGGATGAGAAGTAATTCCCGAAAATTAATCCACAGCTTACTTGAGGTCAATTACGAATAAAGAAACCACTGTCGATTGTTATCAACAGTGGTTCTTCGCTTGGCGGCATCCTACTCTCCCAGGACCCTTCGGTCCAAGTACCATCGGCGCTGGAGGGCTTAACGGTCGTGTTCGGGATGGGTACGTGTGGAACCCCTCCGCCATCGCCACCAAACAGGTTCTTTCGAGGCTTTCTGCTCTCGAATGTAAAAGCGAACTTTTATATAATACAACAGGTTTGCTGTTGTGTAAAGGAAGAATTTTGTAGGCTATTTCACTCTGTTTTCTAACCATGGTTTAGATATCCACATTGGGGATAACGCACAAAAAAACCACCGTCGATTGTTATCAACAGTGGTTCTTTGCTTGGCGGCATCCTACTCTCCCAGGACCCTTCGGTCCAAGTACCATCGGCGCTGGAGGGCTTAACGGTCGTGTTCGGGATGGGTACGCGTGGAACCCCTCCGCCATCGCCACCAAACAGGATTT
>NZ_BOSG01000009.1 GCF_018403225.1 Paenibacillus sp. J23TS9
ACCCATCCCGAACACGACCGTTAAGCCCTCCAGCGCCGATGGTACTTGGACCGAAGGGTCCTGGGAGAGTAGGATGCCGCCAAGCGAAGAACCACTGTTGATGAATAATCGATGGTGGTTTTTTTGTTTTAATTAAGAACTTTTTAATGCATTTAAAGGAATAAATATAAAAGAAGAGAAGAGATATCAATATGGATGTAGGCAAGGTAATGATGGTGAGAAAGGCAAGGCATTGATGGTAAGAACATATGGAGGTTACAGTCTGTACTATTGAAGAGGTTAAGATTATTTTAAGGTCGAGAATGTATAATCGATAAACTAATGTAACATTTTTGTTACCGACGCGCCAAAAGTTGTAAGTATAATAGTGAGTGTACATGTCAGGAGGTGCTTTTAGGATTCTTGATGTTTAACGATCTTAGAAGAAGGAGGACATACATGCGCAGACAATCATGGCTGCATGCTCTTCTTTTGTTTGGCATCGTCGTTATGTTAATTACAGGCTGCGGAAAGTCTGATTCTTCATGGACAACGTTTGAGGGTGCAGCCAACGAGAAAACATTCCCGGTGCCGAAAGAAGCAAATCGAACTGACCGTAATGTAGGCAATACAAAAATAGATTATGTCCGGTATTCCATGAATGGACTTAAGGAAAAGGAAAGCATCCCTGATGTATATTTGGAGAAGATCAAAGAATGGGGATGGCGAGAGATCACGGATGAATCGGAGGATGCCTCAAGGGTTTTTGAGAAGCAGAACCGGATCATTCATTTAACAATTCACGATAACTACTTTACGGTCACTGTTCTAGCCAAAGGTAAAGCAACCGTGAAAAGCACGGATTCCACTAAACCATAAAGACCCGCATCCGAGGATGCAGGTCTTTTTCTAATTTATAGGCATTGTAATGTTGTACTGCAACTTATTGCTGGTAGTAGCTGATATCCTGGTTATTAAATTTAATCATGCCATCCTTGCGAACACCCGTGAGCCGTGCGTATGCATAAAAGCGAGGGAGCAACAGCCACAAGTGCCAGAAAAGCAAAGAGATTACAAACGATAGAGGTGACATGAAAATTAAAGCGAGAAAGAGCACGAGACCTATTGCAGTAATGTAGGTATACACTTTGCGAAACATTCGAAAACTGATATGTTGATCTGTTATGTATCCAATCCAGGGGAGCTGCATGGAAAATTTCCAACGCCTGCGGTATGAAGAACCGGAAAGCAGCAAAACCGAACGCGATATGACGTAATGTATCCATAAGACTAAAGGCGCCGCCAAAGCGAAGTAAAACAGACTTGCCCAGGATATGAGAAGCATTTCCGCTATAATAGCAATATAGGGAAGAAGGAGGTAGCAGCGAACTAGGATTCGCGTTACCGGGATCTTTTTAATCAATTTATAGTGATAAAAGGTAGCGTTGATATTATTCTCCTCAGCCATAGAAAAATAGCTTTCCTCCCTTGCCGTCTTTACTTCATATATCGGTTGTTCGGGCTGTTTTTTTTAAGTTTTCCGGTACAAACACGTGTAAAGTCGCAGTTGAATATGATTGATGTAGGTCATTAGGGATATGAAACAACTATGAAAAGGTTTAAAATAATAGAAAATGAGCCATACTTCATAGTAATCAAAGAAACAAAGGTGGGATGGTTGATGGAAGATCATACCGAACACGTCTGTATTATTTGCGGGCATGCAAAAGAGGAAGGGATTACGATTGTATCCCAGTTTATTTGTCAGGATTGTGAAAGTGAAATGGTCCATACAGATGCCGAAGATGCGAAATATCATTATTTTATTCATCAGATGAGACAAATCAGCATGCAAACACATGTGTAAGACAGAACATTTCCAAAGAACTCGATAATCAAGATATACATTGCTCCGCACAAATGGCGGATGAGGGAGGGCCAGCAGGCTGCTGCCCTTTTTTTATGAGATTAGAAAAGTGGAGACTTGCATTATTCCTCCTACTTATATCTTAAAATTGGTTCGTGAGCTTAGCACTTCGATAGCTTGATGGTTCAATATACGATAAAATAGGGTAGAGATTGAAACCGGAAGGAAACAGTATTACATGAAGCGTGATGAACTGTCAAAAGAACAAGCGCCTCTATATGAGGCTCTCTATCGATATAAGAATAGCAGACAAGCATCCTTTCATGTTCCAGGGCATAAGAAGGGAAGGGCTTACGCCGTTTCCTCAGGAGGAGCAGGCTTCCTGGAGCAGATCATGGAGGCTGATGTCACGGAAATATCCGGTACCGATGATCTTCATCATCCGGAAGGGGTAATCCGCGATGCCCAGCTGCTGGCAGCTGAATGCTTTGGTGCAGAGGAGAGTTTCTTTCTCGTAGGAGGAAGTACATCCGGTAATCTGGCGATGATCCTGACGGTATGTGAGAAACCGGGGGATATCCTGCTGGTGCAACGGAATGTTCATAAATCCGTGTTGAATGGTCTTATGCTTGCAGGTGCAAGGGCAGTGTTCCTGCAACCGCAGCAGGATAAGTCCAGCGGGCTTGTTACAGCACCTGCACCTGAGACTATAACGGCTGCTTTAGACGCGTATCCGGAGGCTAAGGGCGTCCTGGTCACGATGCCGAACTATTATGGCATGGGAACGGACCTGACGCCGATCGCGGATGCCTGCCACCGGCGCCATGTGCCGCTCTTGGTGGATGAGGCTCATGGCGCCCATTACGGGCAGCATCCACAGCTGCCGCAAAGCGCACTGGCCAGCGGCGCAGACGTCGTCGTGCAATCGACGCACAAGATGCTGGCCGCTCTCACCATGGGAGCTATGCTGCATGTGCAGGGTTCGCGGGTTAACCGCGGACTGCTCCGCCAGCGGCTCGCCATGGTGCAGAGCTCGAGCCCATCCTATCCGGTGATGGGCTCGCTGGACCTGGCGCGGCGCCTCCTGCATGTGCAGGGCGCCGGAGCCTTCACGGCGGGACTTGCCGCCGTGGAAGATCTGAAGCGCGGTCTGGCGGAGCTGCCGCGCTATGGGCTGCTGCATCCGCAGGAGCAGCAGGGAGAGGCCGCCGATGCAGGCGCGGCGGCATATGCCACACAGGACCCCTTCAAGGTGGTCATCCATGACCGGATGGGGATCCTTAGTGGCTACGAGCTGCAGCGCAGGCTGGAAGCCCATGGCTGCATACCTGAAATGAGTGATGACCGATATGTGGTCCTACTCTATAGTCTGGGATCGACAAAGGAGGACACCCGTCACCTTTTGGATGCCCTATCGCATATATCTGTAGAGAAGGCGGATGCCCAGACATTACATTCTCTCAATGGGGATGCAGGCATCTTCCCTGGTCCAGCCTCCACCGAAGGCAGCACGGAGGCGAATCCATTTGTCGAATTTTCCACGTGGAACAATTCATCACAAGGCCGTTTTTCGGAGCCAGTTCCTTTTAGCTTGGCAGCTTTGGAACCGGATGAAACGGAAGCCATTCGACTGCAGGATTGTTTAGGAAGAACAGCGGCTGAGATGATTATTCCGTATCCGCCTGGCATTCCGCTCCTGTATCCCGGAGAACGAATAACAGAAGCAGACGCACTCAGACTGCAGGGGCTTGCACAAGCTGGCGCCAAATGCCAAGGAGCACAAGACCCGCAGCTCAGAACAATAATCGTATTCAAGAATAGCAGAAAGCAGGGAAATGTTTGATGAACAATGGCCAGGGAATATTCGTAACGCTTGAGGGAGGGGAGGGATCCGGAAAAACGACTGTGATCGCTAAACTGAACGACTATCTGGAAAGACGCTCGATCCCCCATATTATTACTCGTGAGCCGGGAGGCATCGAGATCGCAGAGAAAATACGCGAGATTATATTGAATCCCAGCCACACCGCGATGGATGCACGCACAGAGGCTTTATTATACGCTGCTTCGCGAAGTCAGCATTTAGCGGAAAAGGTGGAACCGGCACTTGCAGAAGGCAAACTGGTGCTATGCGACCGATTTGTGGATAGCAGTTTGGTCTACCAGGGGTATGCCCGTGGCATTGGAATGGATCAGGTATGGAGTATCAATCAATTTGCGATTCACGATCGGATGCCTCAGCTTACTTATTACCTGGATATTGAGCCCGAAGCCGGGCTGGCACGGATTGCGGCAAGCCGGGAACGGGAGGTTAACCGTCTGGATCTGGAGGGACTGCCCTTCCACCATAAAGTTAGGGAAGGCTATTTGAACCTTGCTGAGCGATTTTTGGATCGGATTGTGGTAATTGACGCCTCTCAACGGCTGGAAAATGTCGAGGGAGACATCATCCGGAGCCTGGAAGAGCGCATTTTAAAGGATTTTTGAGGATCTTTGTCAAATAAGTAATGTATGGCTTGTACTCTGATACAGGCTTTAAATCAAAGAGGAGGGAATGCAGGATGAAACTGATCGTTGCGATTGTACAGGATAAAGACAGCAACCGTTTGTCGGGAGGGCTTGTTAAAGCGAATTTCCGGGCGACCAAGCTGGCAAGTACCGGCGGGTTTCTTCGGGCGGGTAACACCACATTTATGATCGGGGTGGACGACAGTCAGGTTGAGGCTGTCATGAACGTAATCCGCAGCAGTTGTAAAGTCAGGGAACAGCTTGTAACTCCGGTTACGCCAATGAGCGGTACGACAGATTCTTATTTGCCTCTTCCCGTTGAGGTTCAGGTCGGTGGAGCCACGGTATTTGTGCTTCCGGTAGACCGATTTGAACATTTCTAAACCAACATAACCATCTGAAAACGCGCCTTGGATCGAATGAAGTTGTAAGTTCAAATGATCCACGGTGTATAAAGGTAGGAGATTCTAGTGAAAATCAACCCGGGATTTAGACCCATTAAGAGTGAACTTCAGGTAACGGACGGTTCAGCAAAGCCGGTGCAGCAAAAGTCCTTCATGGACGTCATGCAGCAGCAGTCGGCAAATGCCTCCCAGGAAGAGCTTGGACGCCGGTTCAAGGAGATCCAGATGCAAGGAGACCGCTTGGCCAGAGCGATGACCATTCGGGAGCTGAAGGCTTATCGTTTGCTCGTAAAGCGTTTTTTGGAGGATACGGTAAGACGTGGCGTTACCATGAAGGAAGCCCGGGGCTGGGACCGGCGTGGACGGGGAAAACGCTACAAATTGCTCGATGAGATTGATTCGGCGCTGCTGGGAATGGCCGATGAGATGCTGGATAGCGAACAGGGCAAGATCGATCTGCTGCAGCGGATCGGGGAGATACGCGGTATGCTGATTAATCTTGCATTTTGAAGAAATAGGATTAAACATCATGGCCATCTCATGATACACTAAGGTATAGCAGTAAATTACATCAATGGATGTTGAACTAAGGAAGGATTTGCAAATTGAAGCTTTGAAACCGAAATCACACTTTGCAAAATCCTAAAGGAAGAGAGGAATTATGTCTTTTCAGAATATTATGGGGCAGGATATGGCAAAGAAGCTGCTGCAAAGCGCGCTTCGCAGCGATTCCGTCAGCCATGCTTATATTTTCAGCGGACCCGCCGGCTGCGGGCAGATGAAGACGGCGATGACTTTTGCCCAGGCATTATTCTGTACTGAGCTTGAGGATGATGCTTGCGGCCATTGCCTTGAATGCCGCAAGGTGGAGCACGGCAACCATCCCGATCTTCATCTTCTTTCTCCTGACGGATCTTCCATTAAAATAGACCAGATCCGCGAACTGCAGCGGGTCTTTTCCTATCGTTCGGAGTCGAAAAATCCGAAGGTATATATCATTGACCATGCGGACACCATGACCGTACAGGCAGCCAACAGTCTGCTTAAATTTTTGGAGGAGCCGCCAGTTCCGGCTGTGGCTGTCCTGCTCACAGAAAATGGACAGGCTTTGCTGCCGACAATCCAGTCGCGGGCTCAGACCATCTCCTTTTTCCCGTTGAAGCCGGCACTCATGCTGCAGCAGCTGGTGGATGAAGGTTATCCTCAACAGCTTGCACGCTGTGTGGTGCATTTGTCTTCAGGACTGGACGGCTGCCGCGAAATACTTACGCAGAATTGGTTTGCAGAAATTAGAAACGTAGTGTTACAATTAGGGAAGGAAACTCTAGGACGAGGCAGCTCTGCTCTAGTGACCGCGGGGCAGAAGGTGTTCAAAGCCGGACTTTCCGACCATTTGGATTTACTGCTAAGCTTGTTTCATTTGTGGTTCAAAGATATGCTTCACGTCCAATACGGAAGGCACGAAAGTATCGTTTTCATAGATCAGTTGGAGTTCTTTTCCACACATGCATCATCCCGCAGTACAGCACAATGGGTCTCCTATATGGATTTGGCCGCAGAGTGTCAAAAGAAATTGCGCTACAATGTGAATGGCCAACTTTGTCTTGAACAATTTTTGATCGGTTTGGAAGGATAGCTTCAAGGCCAGCCATCTTTCTCTGGCATACAAGGGGGTTAGTTTTTGTACAGTGTAGTGGGTGTCCGCTTTAAAAAGGCTGGCAAAATTTATTACTTCGATCCGCTGGATTTTCCGATCGACAAGGATAATAGCGTTATCGTCGAAACGGCGCGCGGCATCGAGTATGGTAAAGTTGTTGTTGGAAAAAAGGAGGTGCAGGAAGCTGATGTGGTGCTGCCGCTGAAAAAGGTGATACGTATCGCCGGAGACTCTGACGCGCGCGTCGTGGAAGAGAACAAGCAGGCTGCGAAAGAGGCTTTTACCACCTGTTTAAATAAAATCCGTGACCATGGGCTCAAAATGAAGCTGGTGGATGTGGAATTTACGTTTGACCGTAATAAAATTATTTTCTATTTTACGGCTGAGGGAAGAGTGGACTTCCGGGAGCTGGTCAAGGATTTGGCTGGTATATTCCGGACACGGATAGAACTCAGACAAATCGGGGTACGGGACGAAGCGAAGATGTTGGGCGGAATTGGCCCATGCGGTCGCATCCTTTGCTGCTCATCGTGGCTCGGCGATTTCGAACCGGTATCGATCAAGATGGCCAAGGATCAAAGCTTGTCGCTGAATCCTACCAAAATTTCCGGATTATGCGGAAGACTCATGTGCTGCCTGAAATTTGAGCATGATAATTATGAAAGTGTGAAGGAAGAACTGCCATCGGTAGGCAAAATCGTCATCACGTCCTTGGGCGAAGGCAAAGTAGTTGGCATCAATGCCGACACACGTTCTGTCCATGTCCAGCTGTTTGAAGTCGGCAAGGTCAAGGAACTGCAAATGGATGACGTTGTCATTAAGTAGACCATAGGGTTACTTTCGAGGTGGAAACTTGGAAAAGAAAAGTATTTTTGCACACATTCAAGAAATGGAAACACAAATGGGACAGATCCACAGTGATCTGGGTGAAATGAAGCTGATGATGAAAGAGCTGCTGGAGGAAAATCATCGACTGACTTTAGAAAATGAACACCTCCGCAAAATACTCAAGGAAGCTTTACCTGCTGAAGAAGGCATTCCTTTACCTCAGCCTCTTGTTTCAATGAAACCTGAGCATCCGAATGACGTGGTAAGTGAAGGCTACGACAACTTGGCGAGGCTTTATCATGAGGGCTTTCACATCTGCAACGTCTATTATGGACATTTGCGCACGGAAGGCGATTGCCTTTTCTGCCTGTCTTTTTTGAATAAATGAGGCCGTAGGAGCAACTCCTACGGTTTTTTTTAGGATTTATATATGGGACTCCCGCGAAGGATTTGGAAAACGCATCGTAGCAAACACTTCACCTTGTGGGGGTTATTTAGCAATCTATAATGGTCAACACTAGACGAATAAAGGAAAAAGGGATTAATGAACATGGACAACAGTATTTTGGAGCCATCAGAGCGCATAGACGATCTGCTGACCCATCAATTGCATATCATACAGAGCGATGAAGTATTCAGTTTTTCCATGGATGCCGTTCTGCTGGCACGGTTTGCAGGGATTCCTCCAAGGGGGAGAATCTTGGATTTATGTACAGGTAACGGCGTGATTCCTTTGCTTCTGACAACGCGCACCAACGCGGATATTGAAGGCATTGAAATACAGCCAAGGCTTGCCGGGATGGCAAGACGCAGTGTGGGCCTAAACGGAATGGAGGATCGGATTACGATCCGTGAAGGTGACTTAAGGGATCTTTATAAGGAAACGGGACATGGGGTATATGACGCAATTACGGTAAATCCGCCGTATATGCCGCTGAACGGAAGCGATATTAAGCTGAATCCGCATCAGGCGATTGCCCGCCATGAGATCAGCTGTACGCTGGAGGAAGTCATTCAGGCCTGTTTCAGGTTAGTCAAACCTGGCGGAAAAGTAAGTATGGTACACAAACCGCAGCGGCTTAGTGATATCATGGCATTGATGCGGCAGTACCGGCTTGAACCTAAACGCCTGCGTTTTGTCCACCCGCGCGCCCATCTTGAAGCAAACATGGTGCTGATTGAAGCGATGCGCGACGGTAAACCGGAGGTAAGGCTCCTTCCGCCGCTGATTGTCTATGATGAGCAAAATCAATATTGTCCAGAAATTATGGATATTTACTACGGTTCAAAAGAGGGAGAAGTATGAGTCTGACACGTCAAAGCAGCTTTCAAGAGCAATCGAATAATGGTAAGGGGTCGCTATACCTTGTGGCTACACCGATCGGCAATCTGGAGGATATGACTTTTCGGGCGATCCGGACATTAAAGGAATGCGATATTATCGCAGCGGAGGATACGCGTCAGACGCGGAAGCTGCTGACGCATTTCGAGATTAGTCCGCAGATGCTGTTCAGCTATCATGAACATAACAAGGCGGCAAGTGGACCGGAGCTGATACGTTATATAATAGAAGGAAAAAATTTGGCAATTGTAAGTGATGCGGGTCTGCCGGCTATTTCGGACCCTGGAGCAGACCTGGTAAAGCTGGCGATTGAGGAAGGGATAAGCGTTATTCCGATTCCGGGGGCCAATGCTGCATTGTCATCTTTAATTGCATCAGGACTGTCAACCGACCGGTTTACTTTTATTGGATTCCTCCCCAGGGAGCGAAAGGATGTAGAGGGAGTTCTCCAATCATTTCGTGCTTCGCAAGGAACACTGCTGTTTTACGAATCCCCGCACCGGGTAATCAAAACCCTAAACGCGATTTTGAACGTCTATGGCAATCGTCATGTGGTACTGGCCAGGGAACTGACGAAGCGATATGAGGAATTTGTTCGCGGCAGCGTAGAGGAATGCTTGGAATATCTTCAGGAGCATCCGCCGCTCGGTGAATATTGTTTGGTAGTGGAAGGGACAAGCTGGCAAGAGGAGCAAGAGCAGCTGGCAGCTTGGTGGCAGAAACTTACGGTGGAAGAGCATGTGGCTCATTATGAGGCAGAAGGGCATCCGCGCAAGGAGGCCATGAAGAAAACAGCTGGTGACCGTGGTGTTTCGAAGCGGGATATATATAACGCATTAATATAGAAGAAAGAAACATATCATCACGATAATAGGCTTATCCGTGGGGGATTGCTGCTTTAACGCTCCCCCGTATGGGTGAGCATTCGAAAAAAGGGCAAAAAAATGTCTCCCAAGGCCGGGTTCATAGCCTAGGAGACACCAAGGAGATATGAAAAAGGTTAGAATTAACAAATAGAATAATACTATTATATACTATAAAACTTAATTTGTCACAGGTGTTGGGATTTCTGATATACATTCGTGACAAACAATTTTTCCTTTGAAGTAAGTCACGTTCTCAGCGTTTCCACAGAAGATGCAGGCTGGCTCATATTTCTTGAGCATTATACGCTCGCCGTCCACATAAATTTCCAAAGCGTCTTTTTCCCCGATGCCCAATGTGCGGCGCAATTCGATTGGAATAACGACCCGGCCCAGTTCGTCTACTTTTCTTACAATACCAGTTGATTTCATCATAACTGATCATTGCTCCTCTCGCCATAGTTTTAAAGTGTCATAATTCGACAACGTTCTCTCTTTTATGATATTAATAATACCAACGATTCCCAAAACAGTCAACCTGCAAATTTGTCATCAGAATTAGTACAGATCGCGTAAAAGCTGGGATATCACACATATCAGGATTCTTTTTCCCATTATATAACGTTGGTAGGATAATGTCGATTTGGAAATCTATATTTCTACCATTATCGACAGTTTTCGACATGTATTGTCGAAAAAAGTTCAAAAACTATTTTAATTTAATCAATAATAGGAGAGGAGCATGAGATATGCATACCTTAAATGAGGAGAAAGTTTTTAAAGACCCGGTACATAATTATATTCATGTGCAGCATTCCACCATCTGGAGATTAATTAATACGATGGAATTTCAGCGCTTGCGGCGGATCAGACAGCTAGGCACCTCGTATTTGACGTTTCACGGCGCAGAGCACAGCCGTTTCTCCCACTCTCTCGGTGTATACGAAATTACCCGCCGAATTATTTCACAATTTGAACGGAGCGGATATACGGACTGGCCGAACAGCGAAAAGCTGCTCGCGTTGTGCGCAGCACTTCTACATGACTTAGGACATGGACCATTTTCGCATTCTATAGAAGAAGCATTTCACATGGACCATGAAGAATGGACCCGGCGGATTATTTTAGGGGATACCGAAGTGAATGCGATTCTTACCGAGGTGTCAGCAGATTTCCCGGCTAAAGTAGCATCGGTTATTGCCAAGGACTATGTCAATCCCATCGTGGTGAATTTAGTATCCAGTCCGCTTGACGCTGACCGGATGGATTATTTGCTGAGAGATGCTTACTATACAGGGGTAAACTACGGAACTATCGATATCGACCGGATTCTTCGGATGCTGCGGCCTTATCAGGGAAGGATTGTGGTGAAGGAGTCAGGCATGCATGCAGTGGAAGATTACCTAATGTCGAGGTATCAGATGTACTGGCAGGTGTATTTCCATCCGGTCACACGCAGCTCGGAAATTATTCTGCGGCAGATCTTCCGGCGTGCGAAGGAGCTGTACCAAGATCATTATTCATTTAACTTCATGATAGAGCCTCTTCCGGGACTTTTTGAGGACAGGCTTTCCGTACAGGATTATCTGAAGCTTGATGAAGCGCTAATCCAAACCGCATTTTCACAATGGGCTACGGAGAAGGATCTTGTGCTGAGTGAGCTTTGCTGCCGTTTTATGCATCGCAGGTTGTATAAATATGTAGAAGTTGAATCTGTAGACCTAGAGATGATCGATGAGATCCGAAGAGAGTTTAAGCAGGTGGGTCTGAATCCTGAATATGATCTCGAAATTGATTTTCCGACGGATCTTCCGTACGATGTATTTCGTCCCGGTGATGATTCCAGCCAGAAGCAGATTCTCCTGCTCGACCGTGAGGAACGACTGCGTGAAATTTCGGAGGTGTCGGATATTGTCCGTTCCATCAGTGGCATTCATCGCGGCAAATACCATTTATATTATCCGGGGTCGAAGCTGAAGGACGTCATTTCTTCCCTACCCGACTCGATATCCCATATTTTTAAGCGATAACGACAAAATAACATGAGGATGCATAGCCATGCTTTGCACATGAAGGGAGTTACAACGATGAATTTATTCGACACACATACACATCTCGATGCACTGCAGTTCGACGAAGATCGCGAAGAGACGATCCAGCGGGCGCTGGATGCCGGCGTCAGCCGAATGATTAACGTGGGCTTTAATCGGGAGACGATCCCGTCCACCATGAAACTTGCAGAGACACATGATTTTATATATGCGGCCGTCGGCTGGCATCCCCAGGATGCGATTACCATGAAGGAAGGCGATCTGGAGTGGATTGCATCCTTATGCAGTCATGAGAAGGTCGTCGCCATTGGCGAAATCGGACTTGATTACTACTGGGACACTTCACCCAAGGAAATTCAGCATCATGTTCTTCGTCAGCAGATTGGTCTCGCCCGTGAGCTGAAGATGCCGATTGTCATCCATAACCGGGATGCGCATGAGGATATCGTTAAAATTTTGCGTGAAGAGAAGGCCAGTGAAGTCGGGGGTGTGATGCATTCGTACTCCGGCAGCTGGGAAACGGCCAAATTATGCCTCAATATGGGCTTTCATCTCTCCTTCGGAGGACCCATCACGTTTAAAAATGCAAGACAGCCCAAAGAGGTGCTTGCCCAGGTTCCGATGGACCGTTTGCTGATTGAAACGGACTCCCCTTTTCTTACACCTCATCCTTTCCGTGGAAAGCGAAATGAGTCTGCCCATGTCCGGTTGGTTGCCGAGGCAGCAGCTCAGATTAAAGGGGTGGATCTGGAAGAAATCGCCCAAATTACAACCAAAAATGCACTGGAACGATTTGGAATTGTGTGAAAACGGGAGAAAAACAGTGGAAAAAACGAGCATGAGCGAAGGATTAAAGAATTTTAACCAATAAAACGATGAATATTACAAATTTTTAACCATATATTCAAATAAACGTGGTTGATTCCCGCTTTACAACATGCATCAAAACAGGATATCATCTTGTCAGTAAGCTTGAGCTGTTGTAAGAGGTTTCCTTTTCAGCAGTTTCCATGAACCAGTCTCGCTGAGTCTTTCGTCTTTCGAAAGAACGGGGGAACCGATACATAGAGTGATGATGATTTCGTAATCCGGAATAAAGCTCGATATGTATTTGATTTCTTTTCAGGGTCTTTGGGGTGAATTCAATGCAGGCCGCCATGAGCGGACTCGCGTAGATAGGGCGGTTCTCTTTCGTCCAAACCCGACAGCTAACCCCGTAAGCGCAAATAAAGAGAGGTATTCGTGCATTTACTTTTCCGTCATTCTGACATCTAGGGAAGCCACGAAAGAGTCCTCGTAAGCTCTTTACCCGGCTTCTTTTGTTTTGAATAAAGGAGAGGGCGTCATCATACTGTTGTATAACAGGAGGTGACAAATCATGAAAAAAAGACAGGTTCATGGTGCAAGAGCGCATGATCCTTGTGTGTTCTTGTAAAAAATTGAGTATAGCCCGCGTCAAAGTCATTCATGCGTAACTCTAAAATGGCGAGGCTATGAAGGAGGATCGAGAAAGTGGGCATTTTCCAACAAGAGGAGACCCATGATTCCAAAATCTCCAGCATGTCTTACGCATTGCGATGGAAGCATGAGAATTTGCGCCAGATCTCTACTGCAGCTATCGTTTCAATCGCGATCACCATCATGATTATGCTGCTCGTGAACACGCAAACACGCAAGCAGGTGTACTTGGTGGTAGACGGTCAGATCAAATCGATACAGACCCATAAATCATTATTACAAGAAATGCTGGAAGAACAATCTGTCAGTCTAAGACCGGAGGATCAGATTTCCATGCCGCTGAGCGGGTCGCTTCAGGATGGAGATAAAGTGATAATCGATCGTGCCGTATCGGTTCAACTGACGGCTGATGGAGCAACAAAGCATTTGAATACAACCGGTAACACCGTTGGCGAAGTCCTGAAGGAGATGGGTGTGTCGCTGAAGGAGACAGACAAAGTGACTCCTGCTCTGACGGAGCCTGTTACTGGCCAAACGGATATTCGGATCGTGCGCATCAACAAACAGGTCGTAGACCGTCATGAAAGTCTGCCTTTCCGCGTCATCAAAACCGCAGATCCCAGCCTGACAGCAGGTGAGGTGCGTGTCGTCCAACAAGGTACGCCAGGCGTAATGGTGCAGCATATCGAGAAGGTATATCATGATGGCAAAATGGTTTCCATGCGTATGGTGGGTAAAGAAGTTCAAACGAAAACGCTGGATAAAGTCATTGCTGTAGGCACCAAGAAAAGGCCGGTTGAAGCTGTCGTAAAGACAGCAGCCGTTAAGTCGGCAAGCACGGCCCAAACCAAGAAGGCCGTCACCAGCAATAACCGTGTAAGCAAGGCCGGTGTTGATTTCTCATATAAAAAATTGATTCATGTCTCCATGACGGCCTATTCTGCCGGCGAGCCAGGCATTGGCACCCGTACAGCTACGGGAACGCGTGTAACAGAAGGCCGCACCATTGCCGTGGATCCTAGTGTGGTTCCGCTTGGCTGGTGGGTGTACATCGAAGGCGTAGGCTTCCGCCGTGCTGAAGACACGGGCGGTGCTATCAAAGGCAATAAAATCGATATTTATTATGACTCCGTGAAGCGTGCCAACAGCTTTGGCCGCAAGTCTGGTCTGAAGGTATATGTGATTGGTCCGGTGAAGCCGGAGCTGAATTAATTTGGTTTTACAATGCCATTCTAATGTTATAGTATTATGATCATGAAAATGTCATGCTAAAGAAGAGGAGCATTCCTCTTCTTTTTGTTGTTTGGATGTCCGAAAAACGCTTGACACACGGACGGATGAGTTTTTGGGAAGGGAAGAATCGGGTCATGATAAAAGAAGTCATAGTTGTGGAAGGACGGGACGATACCGTAGCCATAAAGCGGGCGGTGGAAGCCGATACCATAGAAACCGGAGGCTCGGCGATTAATGCCCGGATATTGCAGCGGATTGCTCTGGCACAGGAGCGCCGGGGAGTCATTGTACTGACAGACCCTGACCATGCCGGCGAACGGATCCGCAAAATCATTTCAAACAAAGTGCCCGGCTGCAAGCATGCTTTCATTCCGGAAGTGGATGCAACGCGCAAAGGCGACATCGGAGTGGAGAATGCCTCGCCTGAGGCGATACGAAAGGCACTCTCCCGCGTACACACATCTTATGAAGGCGCTGAGAGTCAAGTAGATATGGAGGACCTGATGGCCGCGGGTCTGCTGGTGCATGAAGACGCGTCCCGCAGACGGATGATCATGGGGAACCTCCTTGGAATCGGATATTGCAACGGCAAGCAGTTTCACAAGAGGCTGGCAATTTTTCAAATCACCCGTGAGGAGTTTGCACAGGCGTTAGCCCACTTGGAACAGGAAGGGGAAGTTTAGGGATGAACGGTATGGATGGAATTGCTTCACCGAGGCGAACGAAGGAGATTATTCAGCGACATGGTTTTTCATTCAAGAAAAGCCTGGGACAAAACTTTCTGATTGACCAGAATATACTAAATAACATCGTGGAGGCTGCAGGCCTTGATTCCTCCAAGGGAGCTTTGGAAATCGGCCCTGGTATCGGCGCATTAACAGAAAAGCTGGCTCAGCAAGCCGCCACGGTGACGGCTGTAGAGATTGACCAGCGGCTTATTCCGATACTTCAGGAGGTGCTGGAGCCGTATCCGCATGTTCGAATTCATCATGGCGATGTGCTGAAGGCCGATTTGGCGGCATTGTTCGAGCAGGACTTCGCCAGTGTGTCCAAGGTCAGCGTTGTGGCCAATCTGCCATACTATGTGACAACGCCTATTCTGATGAAGCTGCTGGAAGAGAAGCTGCCGCTTGAGAATATCGTCGTGATGATTCAGAAAGAGGTTGCGGAACGCATGGCTGCGTCCCCAGGAACCAAGGACTATGGCAGCCTGAGCATTGCCGTGCAGTACTACAGCATTCCTGAGTTGGTATGTATCGTGCCGAAGACCGTATTTATACCTCAGCCAAACGTGGAATCCGCTGTCATTCGATTGACGGTGCGTGAGCAGCCACCGGTTGAGGTTGATGATGAAACATTCTTTTTCCAGGTGGTACATGCATCGTTCGCTCAGCGGCGCAAGACGATCTCAAATAATCTCAAGTCGCGCTTCTTCCCGAAAGACGGCAGGGAGCATGTGGATGCTTTGCTTCAGGAAGCGGGAATCGAACCCTCCAGGCGTGGTGAGACACTCAGCCTGCAGGAGTTTGCAACGCTGAGTAATGTGCTACTGCGTGCGGGAATTCGTGACTGAGTGTTTAGAACTGCAGGCTATCAGCCCGGGCTCTACAAAATAGTCCAGCAGTCTCCCAAGCTTATTTGACAAAAGGGATGAACCATTAGGGGGATTTGCCCATACCATGGGGTAGGGGTGATGTTGTGATGAATGTAGGAGACCTGGTCGTCCGCAAATCATATGGCGGTGATATCGCTTTTCGTGTGGAGGATATGCGGAGTAATCTGGCTGTAATCAAGGGGACCGAGTTTCGGCTGCTGGCTGATTCGCCCCTGGATGACCTTGTAAGGGTGCCATATGCAACGCTTAATGAAAAATCCCAGAAGGCCAATATTAGAGCGAATGAGTCACTCAGCAGGCTGAAACGCCACCGTGAGGAGCAGACTCAGCGCAATCAGGCAGATCTTAGCGGAGACTGGCCGCAGCTGGAGCAGCCTTCTTATTTTGAGGTTCCGGGTAAAGTGCTCCATCTCGATGGAGATTTAAATTACTTAAAAAAGAGTCTCAGCCTCTACCAGCAGCTGCGTGTGCCCGCAGAGGGCCACTACGTGAGCGAATCCGGCATGGCTGATGCCCTTTACCGGCTTCTGCCGCGAGTAAGGCCTGATATTGTCGTGATCACCGGTCATGACGGGGTGCTGAAACAGCGGCCCAATAATGACCTCTACAGCCTGAACAGCTACAAAAATTCGCAGAATTTTGTGTCGGCGATCCAGGTGGCAAGGCAATACGAGCGGCATTATGACACGCTGACTGTCGTCGCTGGTGCCTGTCAGTCGCATTTTGAGGCGCTGCTGCAAGCGGGAGCGAACTTCGCCAGCTCGCCGGGGCGCATCCTCATCCATGCGCTGGATCCCGTTTATGTAGCCGCTAAGGCTTCCTTTACCTCGGTCAGAGACACGATCAATATGACGGATGTGCTTCATAATACAATCAGCGGGACCCAAGGCGTTGGAGGCGTTGAGACGCGAGGGAGTTACCGGATTGGTCTGCCACGCCTGAATGATCTTTCGCAGCTGAAGGTGACGCCTTCAGTTCTGTAAAAAAGCGTATATTGAACCTTAATCCTGCTTCATGGATTAAGGTTTTTTGTCGTTTATGGCGTGTATACGGAAATATTACAAAATACCGCAAAAAAATCCGTTGACAATTTAATTTTAATGCTGATATAATTAAAATTTTATTTGACAAAAACTTCTCCCAGCGTTATAATGGACAAGGAAAGAGGTGGTCGTCGACAATGGCTAAAAATGCGCTGTTGGAAATCAAACGCAATCTCGAAGCCCATGTGGGTCAAAAAATATCGCTTCGGGCAAACGGTGGTCGCCGAAAGACCGTCGAGAGAACTGGTGTCTTGGAAGAAACGTACCCTTCTGTTTTTATTGTAAAGCTGGACCAAGAACAGCAAACTTTTAAACGTGTATCATACAGCTATGCAGATATTCTTACTGAATCCGTGGAAGTTACTATTTGCGATGATAACGCAGAGACACGAATTGAGTATGAAAAAGCGTAACTTTTTCATTGGAAACAGCCTTCCTTTCCGGAAGGCTGTTTTTTGTTGGCAGCGGACTTTTCGAATGAGGACCCTTCCTCTGAGAGATAATACATAAAGCATTTCCCTATATAGTTGGATTACAGGCAAGAAAACAGTCCCTAGAACGGGAGTTAAGTAGCAAGACAAGGCATTCGTTCCATTTGTACAAATGATAAGGAGGATATTCCATGAGCCGCAGACGCCGCAGTGTAATGTCAGAAGAACTGAAAAATGAGCTTGCCAAGGATTTGGGCTTTTATGAAACCGTCCAGCAAGAGGGTTGGGGCGGAATTAAGGCCAAGGATGCCGGCAATATGGTGAAGCGCGCCATTCAACTGGCCGAGCAGGCAGCATCGCGCAAATCGTAAACCAAAAAAGTAAAACCGGCGGAGACCCCTATTTTTACATGGGGATCTCCGTTTTTCATAACGAAACATCAGGTTCGAAATGACTTGCATGAGACAGTTTGATATAATGATTTGAAGCTGATATGAGGGAAACTTGAGGGTGGGTGAACGCCTTGAAAATTTACGAAAAAGCGCCAGCCAAAATTAACTTGATGCTGGACGTATTACATAAACGGCCTGACGGGTTTCATGAGGTCGAAATGGTGATGACCATGGTCGATTTGGCGGACCGGCTAGAGATGTCAGATCTGCCGCGGGACACCATTATTATTACGAGCCAAGCGGGGTATATCCCCTTGGATGAGAAAAACCTGGCATTCCAGGCTGCGAGGCTGATTAAAGACCGCTACGACGTCAAAAGCGGCGTGCATATCCATTTGGATAAAAAGATCCCCGTAGCTGCCGGCCTGGCAGGAGGGAGCAGTGATGCAGCTGCAGCGCTTAGAGGGCTAAACCGGCTCTGGAAATTAAACATACCGGTGAAGGAGCTGCAAGAGCTGGGCGCCGAGCTGGGCTCGGATGTTCCATTTTGCGTGACAGGGGGAACTGCGCTTGCGACGGGCCGGGGAGAGAAGCTGACGCCTGTCCGTAATCCGCTGCAGTGCTGGGTGATTCTGGCCAAGCCGCCGATCAATGTATCGACTGCCGAAGTATACGGCAAGTTCAGAGCGGCCGAGATCAAGCAGCATCCATCCGCAAGCGGGATGATCCAGGCGATTGAAACAGGGAACTTTGAAGCAGTATGTGACGGTCTCGGCAACGTGCTTGAGGATGTGACCTTGAAACTACATCCGCAGGTAGGCCAGCTTAAGGAGGCAATGATGAAGCTCGGAGCCGATGGAGTACTCATGTCGGGAAGCGGGCCAACTGTGTTTGGCCTGGTGTACAAGGAATCTAAGGTTGCCCGAATCTATAATGGTCTTCGGGGCTTCTGCAAGGAAGTATATGCAGTGCGACTGCTGACCTAATTACCTCCTTATTGTACAAACACGTACAAAAATGCTATATTTATACAATAATATTCGGATTTTACGTATAGATAAGGGTTTGAATTGGAAATTGGCTAGAAGTTATTCATTAAATTTTTGATTTCTGCCAGGTTTTTTATGAATAATGTGATAGCGAGGAGTCTTTCGTGAAAAAATTAAAGCGAAGCGCGCGTCTGGTTGAGATGACCCAGTATCTTTTGTCCAGACCCCATACATTAATCCCGCTTACCACATTCGCCGATCGGTACGGGGCTGCTAAATCCTCGATCAGTGAGGATTTGGTGATTATCAAGGAAGTGTTTGAGGACGAAGGCATGGGAGAGCTGATGACGATGGCCGGGGCGGCCGGAGGAGTTAAGTTCATTCCGAGAATTCCTAAGGAACAGGCACTCATATTCGCCCAGGAGCTGTGCAAACAACTGCAGCAGAAGGATCGTATTCTTCCGGGCGGATATCTGTACATGTCTGATCTGTTGGGTCAGCCTTCCTTGATGAACGAAGCAGGTAAAATATTCGCCACAGCCTTTGCCAATCAGGATATCGATGTGGTGATGACGGTAGAGACCAAGGGAATTCCGCTGGCTTACGCGACCGGAGCCCAGCTAAACCTGCCAGTTGTTCTGGTACGCCGTGACCATCAGGTTACGGAGGGTTCAGCCGTAAGCATCAACTACGTTTCCGGCTCACATAAAAGCATTCACACCATGTCGCTGTCGCGCCGTGCGCTGAAAGAGAAATCCAAGGTACTGATCGTGGATGATTTCATGAAGGCGGGCGGAACGATTCAAGGCATGGTTGATTTACTGGCTGAATTTGATGCTGAAGTAGCAGGTGTAGGAGTTCTGGTGGAATCCGGAGCAGTGGAATCAGAGGAACGTCTTCTCCATGATTACGTATCTCTGGCAATCTTGACGGGTGTGGATTCGAAATCAAAGGAAATTGACGTCAATCCGGGCAATTATTTTAACAAACGATAAATGCTGATATACACTGCAGATTTTGTCGATTAAAATCTTTTATCGGCGAATAGTTCCGAAGTCTGTCGACAATATCAATCTTAGAAAAAAAATTCCTGAATTTAGGACATTTTGTTACCCCAAAAAAGAGGATTTCGCTTCGCTGTGTGGAATTATACACCAAGTCTCTGATGGAAAAAGGTGGTGAACACACATGCAAATTACGGATGTCAGGCTCCGCCGAGTCAACTCTGAGGGGAGAATGAAAGCAATCGCATCCATTACCATTGATAACGAATTTGTGGTTCATGATATTCGGGTCATCGATGGTAACAACGGAATGTTCGTTGCTATGCCGAGCAAGCGCACTCCTGATGGAGAATTCCGCGACATCGCCCATCCGATCTCTTCCGGTACTCGGGAGAAGATCCAAACGGCTGTTCTGGCGGAATATGAACGCGCTGCCAATGAAGAAGAAGTGATTGAGGAAGGCGCTTAAGCTTTACAATTGGGGTTCAAGGAAAAGAGAGCCAGGACTATGGCTCTCTTTTCTTTTTGCGTAGAATACGATATATTCAGTAGTGAGTTCAAGAGTAGGAGGTCAAGACCCTTGAGAAGAATGGCGATTGTTCTTGCCGCAGGGCAGGGTAAACGAATGAAATCGAAACTATACAAAGTGCTGCACCCGGTCTGTGGAAAGCCTATGGTAGGGCATGTGCTGGATACTGTGAAACAAGTCAACTGTGAACGCAGCATTGTTATCGTAGGACACGGTGCAGAAGCAGTCCAATCTTATCTGGGTGAGGCCGCTGAATATGTACTGCAGGAGCAGCAGCTCGGTACAGGTCACGCCGTGAAAATGGCCAAGGATCTGTTGGGATCAGAAAAAGGCTCCACCATTGTCATTTGCGGAGATACACCACTGGTTACCGCAGAAACGCTGGAGGCTCTGACAGAGCTTCATGAAAGCAATAACGCGGCCGCGACGGTGCTGACAGCTTACACGGAGAATCCTAAGGGCTACGGACGCGTTATCCGCAGCGAGGACGGAAGTGTCCTGCGCATTGTGGAGCAGAAGGATTGCTCACCTGAAGAGGATGCCGTTTGTGAATTTAATACAGGCACATACTGCTTTGATAATGCCAAGCTGTTCGCAGCATTGGAGAAAGTGACAAACCAGAACGTACAGCAGGAGTATTATTTGACTGATGTCATTGGAATTATGGTCAGCCAAGGGGAAACCGTTCTTGGTTACATGACAGATGACTATGCGGAATCGATCGGTGTTAATGATCGTTTAGCCCTCTCGGAAGCGGAACGTCTGATGCGTGAACGTATCAATAAACGTCATATGCTGAATGGGGTAACGATTATTGATCCGGCATCAACTTATATCGGCGCTGATGTGATTATTGGCTCAGATACAGTTCTTCATCCAGGGACTGTGCTCAAAGGCAGCACGACTATCGGCGAAGACTGCCAAATCGGCCCGCAAAGTGACATTACGGATTCCGTGATCGGTGACGGCGTCGCTATTAAGCATTCCGTGCTCGACCAGGCCGAAGTCGGTAGCCGTACCACTGTCGGTCCTTTTGCATATCTGCGTCCAAAATCCCAGTTAGGGGAAGATGTAAAGATCGGCGATTTTGTGGAAATCAAAAATGCCAAGATCGACGATGGCTCCAAAGTATCCCATCTCAGTTATGTGGGAGACGCTAGTGTAGGCAAAAACGTCAATGTAGGCTGTGGAGCGATAACAGTTAACTATGATGGGTATAATAAATTTATTACTGAAATTGAAGATGATGCTTTTATCGGCAGCAATGTAAATTTGATAGCTCCCGTGAAGGTTGGAAAAGGTGCTTATGTGGTTGCAGGCTCGACCATTACACATGCCGTGCCTGAGAATGATCTGGCTATCGCCAGAAATCGTCAGGAGAATAAACCGGGTTATGCAGAGAAAATCCGAGCCCGTGCAAAGGCAAAAAAAGACAAGAAGTAGCTTTAACGTCCAAAGGATGATTAAATAGAAGTATAAAATGTATTAGAAACATTGTTCAAACGGCAATGGAGACAGGCATGAATTTCAATGAACCAGCACGGAGGGTTTTTATTCTATGACTTATTGTGATTCGAAATTAAAGATTTTTACTTGTAACTCCAATCCGAAGCTCGCGCAGCAAATTGCCGATTACATCGGAATTCCTATGGGCGATTCCCACACCACCAGCTTTAGCGATGGCGAAATTCAGGTTAAACTGAATGAGAGCGTCCGTGGCTGTCATGTGTATGTGGTGCAGTCTACCTGCGGACCGGTCAATGACAATCTGATGGAGCTGCTTATCATGGTCGATGCCCTGAAACGCGCTTCAGCCAAAAGCATCAACGTAGTTATTCCTTACTACGGTTATGCACGTCAGGACCGTAAGGCTCGTTCCCGTGATCCGATCACCGCGAAGCTGGTGGCGAATCTCATTGAGAAGGCCGGAGCGCACCGTGTAATTACAATGGATTTGCATGCCATGCAGATTCAGGGATTCTTCGATATTCCAGTGGATCATCTGCTCGGTGTGCCTATTCTGGCGCAGTATTTCCGTTCCAAGCAGATCGAGAACCCGGTCGTTGTATCTCCAGACCACGGCGGCGTTGTACGTGCCAGAAAGCTGGCTGATTTTCTGAACGCACCGCTTGCGATTATCGACAAGCGCCGTCCGGAACCAAACGTAAGCGAAGTGATGAATATTATCGGTCATATCGAAGGTAAAACTGCGATTTTGATTGATGATATCATTGATACAGCAGGTACAATTGTTCTTGGCGCCAACGCCTTAATGGAGGGTGGAGTCAAGGAAGTATACGCATGCTGTACGCATCCGGTATTCTCCGGTCCGGCAATGGAACGTCTGGAAAACTCTCCGCTGAGCGAGGTCATTGTGACGGATACCATCCCGATCATGCATTCTGATCCCAGCAATAAAATCAAAGTGCTTTCGGTAGCTCCGCTTATGGGCGAAGCCATCATCCGGGTTCATGAAGAATTGTCGATCAGTAAGCTGTTTGAAATTGAATAGAGATGTAATAAGCGCAGAAGGGGTTATGTTTCCTACGACAGGAAATGTAACCCTTCTCGCCATATAAAGCTGTATGGAGGAATAGAACCAACATGAAATGGATTGTCGGGCTGGGGAACCCCGGTTCAAATTATGAAAAAACACGACATAATGTCGGTTTTATGATGCTTGACGCATTGGCAAAGCGCCATGGGATTACATTTGGTCCAAGCAAGTGTAAGGCGCTCATTGGTGAGGGCTTCATTGGGATGAATAAGGTCGTACTGATCAAGCCGATGACCTATATGAATTTATCAGGTGAAGCAGTTCGGGCATATATGGATTATTACAAAGTTAAGCTAGAAGATATGATCGTTGTATATGACGACTTGGATACAGAGATCGGAAAAATACGTCTGCGTTATCAAGGCAGCGCCGGGGGTCATAACGGCATCAAGTCGATCATTCAGCATACAGGAACGCAGGTATTCGACCGCATTCGCATGGGGATTTCCCGTCCGGAGCCTGGCTTTGCTGTAGTAGATTATGTATTGTCCGCGTTTCCCAAGAAGGAGAAGGAACTGCTGGAGAATATGATTGAACATGCATGTGATGCGGCTGAATTTAGCTTGGAGCATACCTATGAACAAACGATGGCGAAGTTTAACGGATAGAAATAATATGACCTGCTGCTTCGGAAAACAGGGCTAAATCAAGTGCAGGGCGGGCATAATGAGGGTATAAATCACCTTCAGGAGGCATATAAATGGCTATAAATTATATCTGCCGGCATTGCCGCACGCCGCTAGGAAGTATTGATTCCGCCCAGGTGACCGATGCGCAGCTCGGATTCCATTCCTTGACCGCTGCGGAACGTAGAGATATAATAGCGTATGATTTAAGCGGAGATATCACGGTCAAAGTGATTTGCGATTACTGCAGAGAAGCATTGGAGCAACATCCGGAGCTGAATCTTGTGGCAAGTCCGCTTCAATAGACGTTACGAGTAGGATACCCTGTTCATTTTGGGGCCTTGGCAGTGTGCTGAGGCTTCTTTTCGGTATTCCCTGAGGTGACCTGAGAGCACAGGACAGAAATAATCGCAAGATGAACCATTTTATGGTAAAATCCTTTCGGGATGCCCACGAATAGTATGAAAGACCAAGGCTTTTCGTGAACAAATAATCAAACAACATATCGGAATATCTTAAAAGTAAGCATGAGAGAGGTGCCCCTTTTGTTACAAGCACTTATAGAAGCGTTTTCCAAAGATCCGGATTTGCAATCCGTGATGGCCGGAGTAAAGGCCGGAATGAAAGAGCAGCTGGTATCCGGCTTGTCGGGTTCCGCGCGGCAGATGATGCTGGCGGCGTTGTTTGAAGAAGTAAAGCGGCCGATGCTCATCGTTACCCATAATATGTTTTCCGCACAAAAAATCGCGGAGGATTTACAGGAAGCGCTTACACCGGATCGGGTTCTATTATACCCGGCTAATGAGCTGGTAGCTGCTGAATCAGCCGTGTCCAGTCCTGAAACCCTTGCCCAGCGCATAGACGTGCTGATGAGATGTGCACAGGGTTTTTCGGGTATTGTCGTAGCACCGTTTTCCGGCGTACGGCGGTTTTTACCTACTCCTGAAGTAATGGGAGGTGCTCGGATCCGGATTGAGGACGGTGGAACACTTTCGGTAGATGGGTTCATGTCCCAAATGATTGAAATGGGCTATGAACGAGTGGAACGTGTTGAAGGCAAAGGCGAGATGAGTCTTCGTGGCGGTATCATTGACTTCTATCCAATGACCTCTTCATTGGCATACCGTGTAGAGCTGTTTGATGAAGAGGTGGATTCCATCCGCACCTTTGATCCTGCCGATCAGCGCTCCATTGATAAGGTCAAGGAAGTGACCATTACCCCATGCAAGGAAATCATTGCCGATCAGCATCGGCTGGTGCAGGCCGCAGAGGCTGCCGGGCACTTGCTGGAAGAACAGCTTGATAAAATGGCCGATCGTCAGGCAAAACTGCGCTTAACCGAAGAAATGAACCGGGAAATGGAGCTTCTGCGCGAGCATGTCTATTTTCCTGAAATCTATAAATATATTTCTCTGCTTTATCCGGAGCGCAAAACGCTATATGATTACATGCCGAAGGATACGGTCCTTATTTTGGATGAGCCGGCCCGTCTGCTGGAAACTGCAAGGCAGCTCGAGCGCGATGAGTCGGAGTGGAATCTGCATTTACTTCAAAACGGTAAAACGTTACCGCAGCTGCATCTATCGGTAGAAAATGAAACGGTGCTGTATCACCGTCCTTTCCAGACGATTTTTATGTCTATTTTTCTGCGTCAGGTGCCGCATACCCAACCGCAAAATATCCTGAACTTCATCAGCCGAGGGATGCAGGATTTCCATGGTCAGATGAATGTGCTCAAATCGGAAATGGACCGTTGGCACAAAACCGGTGTTCGGGTGATTATGCTGGCTAGCGGTGAAGAACGGCTTGACCGGATGCGGCGCGTGCTGCAGGACTACAACATTGATGAGCCTGTGATGCTGCAGGGCAATTTACAGACCGGATTTGAGATGCCTTCTATTCATTTGGCTGTGATTACGGAAGGCGAAATGTTCTCGCAGAAGCAGCGTAAAATCCGCAAGCTGGGCAAAAACATGGACAATGCCGAGCGCATCAAGAGTTATACCGAACTGAAGGTTGGAGACTATGTCGTTCACCAGAATCACGGGATCGGTAAATACATGGGGATCGGCACCCTTGAGATCAATGGAATTCACAAAGATTACATGCATATTTTATATGCGGGTGGCGACAAGCTGTCGGTACCTATTGAACAGATTGACCTAATTCAGAAATACGTCGGCTCCGAGGACAAAGAGCCTAAAGTATATAAACTGGGCGGCAATGAGTGGAACAAGGTAAAAAGCAAGGTGCGCTCATCCGTACAGGATATCGCCGATGATCTGATCAAGCTTTATGCAGAGCGCCAGTCGACTACGGGTTTTGGCTTCGAGAAGGATACGGCCGAGCAGCGTGAGTTTGAGGAAATGTTCCCATATGATGAGACGCGGGACCAGCTGCGGGCCATTGAGGAAATTAAGAGGGATATGGAGCAGAACCGTCCGATGGACCGGCTTTTGTGCGGAGATGTGGGTTACGGTAAGACCGAAGTGGCCATACGTGCAGCTTTTAAATCGGCAATGGAGGGCAAGCAGGTTGCCGTGCTGGTTCCAACGACTATTTTAGCCCAGCAGCATTATGAAACATTCCGGGAACGTTTTACGGGGTATCCGATCAACATCCAGGTATTAAGCCGCTTCCGCTCCCGCAAGGAACAGAATGAGACCACCAAGGGCATTCGTCAGGGAACGGTGGATATTGTCATCGGAACGCATCGTCTTTTGTCCCAGGATCTTATCTTTAAAGATTTGGGACTGCTGATCGTGGATGAGGAGCAGCGGTTCGGCGTGACCCATAAGGAAAAGCTGAAGAAGCTGAAAACAAATGTGGATGTACTCACGTTGACAGCGACGCCAATTCCGCGCACGCTGCATATGTCGATGCTGGGTGTGCGTGATTTGTCGGTTATCGAGACACCGCCGGAGAACCGTTTTCCTGTGCAAACTTATGTGGTGGAACACAGTCAAACCCTTGTACGCGAAGCGATTGAGCGTGAACTTGCACGCGGTGGCCAGGTATATTATCTATACAACCGGGTGCAGGGCATACAGGAAATGGCAAGCCAAATCACGGCGCTTGTGCCGGATGCCCGAGTGGGAGTAGGTCATGGGCAAATGTCTGAATCAGAGCTGGAAAAGACCATTCTGGACTTCCTTGATGGTGAATATGATGTGCTCGTCAGTACGAGCATTATCGAGACCGGCGTGGATATTCCTAACGTAAATACGCTCATTGTGCATGATGCCGATAAAATGGGCCTGTCCCAGCTTTATCAGCTTCGCGGTCGTGTAGGCCGGTCCAACCGGATCGCTTACGCCTATTTCACCTACCAACGGGACAAGGTGCTGACCGAGGTAGCCGAAAAGCGGCTGCAATCGATCAAGGAGTTCACGGAGCTTGGATCCGGTTTTAAAATCGCCATGCGTGACCTGTCCATCCGCGGTGCGGGGAATTTGCTTGGCGCGGAGCAGCACGGATTTATCGCTTCGGTCGGCTTTGATCTGTACTCGCAAATGCTCGCTGAAGAGATCAAGAAGCGAAAGGTTACCATGCTTGGGGAGAAGGAAGAGCCGTCGAAGTCATGGAATACCACCATCGATATCGGCATCGATGCGTATCTGCCGGCTGATTATATATATGACAGCATTCAAAAAATCGAAATATACAAAAAGGTCGCCGTAGTCGGCAATTTTGCTGAGGAAAGAGAGCTGGAGGATGAACTGCTCGACCGGTTCGGGGAACTGCCTGAGGCGGTGGTTAATCTGCTCGCGGTGGCTCGCTTGAAGGTATACGGTAAAATGTATGGCATCGACACCATTACCAAGCGCGGGGATGATCTTGTGCTGAAGTTCTATGAGGGTCAGGAGAAAAAGGTCAGCACTTCGAAGCTGGCCCAAGTTGGCAATAAGTTTGAAAGACGTGTACAATTTGAGCAGGAGTCTCATATGTCGATACGCATCAAGGGTAAGGGGCTCGACGAAGGACAGCTGCTTAGTTTGCTGGAGCAATTTCTGAAGGCAATTCGAGAGCTGTTTAAATCGAAGGAGGAACTTCAGGATGTTGTTCAATAAAAAGAAGGCATGGAAGGGCATCACGCTTACGGTAGCCGCGGTTATGGCCGTGTCCATGCTCGCTGCTTGCGAAAAGAAAGAGTCGGCAGACAAGAGTGACTCAAGTAAAGTTGTGGCAACCTATAAAGGCGGGGAAATTACCGAGAAGGAGCTTGAAAGCCAGAAAAAAATTATTTCTTTCATGTCTCCGGAGTATGCCCAGTTCATAAACCTAAGTGATTTTCAGGATTATATTGTGAAGCAAAAAATCGCTTTTGAATATTTGAGCAATAAAGCGGATGACGCCTCGAAAAAAGAAGGCGAGAAGCAGGCAAGCCAGCTGATAGACCAGAACAAGAAGAGCATGGGGGAAGAGCAGTTCAAGAAGCAGCTTGAAACCCAGAAACTGACGGAAGACGATCTCAAGCAGTACCTGGTACAAGCCATGACCGCCATGACGGATATGACCAGCAAGGTAACCGAAGACGATATTAAAAACAAATACAACTCCACTAAACAGGACTACACGGTGGCTACCCTTCATCATGTGCTGATTGGCTTGCAGTATGGGGACAAAAAGGAACGTACCAAGGAAGAAGCGCTCAAGATTGCCAGGGATGTAAAATCCCAGCTGGATAAAGGTGCAGACTTCGCCGAAATGGCCAAGAAATACTCTGATGACAGCTCAACAAAAGAAACCGGCGGATTGTACGAGAACTTTACTATTGGACAGTACAATATCAATGAGCTTAAGGAGCAGGTGTTGACCCTGCCGCTGAATAAAATCAGCGATCCGTTTGAAACCACGCTGGGCTATCATATCGTAAAGGTGGATTCCCGAAAGGAAACGCCGTATGATAAGCTGACCAAGGAGCAGAAGGATATTATCAAGCAGAACCTGGGTGCGTCCAAGATCGACAATTTCATGCAGAACGAGCTGAAGGATATCATCCAAAAAATTGATCTGCCGAAAACAACGGAAACACCAGCTGGAAGCACAGGCTCAGATCAATCCAAGACCGACGATACGACAGGTGTGCCGTACAAAGAGGAAGTAACCAAAAACGCAGGCACTAGCGGTAAATAAAATATAGCTCAAAACACAATATATAGATCATTAAATTATTTTTTATCTATATACTGCGCGTGGGAATGTAAAGGATTTTAGTTTTGCTAAATGTTTATTTGAATAGGCAAAAACTGAAAACGCGGAGAAATCCGCGTTTTTATCATGGGCGCAAACTTGGAGCCAGTTCAGATAAAATACTCTTTTCGACCGCAACTATTCATTCCAAGATCATGTATAAGGATTTGGGAAAGGATGAATACTATGGTCAGATATCACACTTATATTTCCTGGGACACTCCTCTTCCCATCCGAACAGTAGTTGAAAAATCTTCTCGAGAAAGCGGGGCAACATGTCAATGAAAGCTACTGGAATAGTCCGCCGTATTGATGACCTGGGTAGAGTGGTCATCCCTAAAGAAATTAGAAGAACACTGCGAATCCGTGAAGGAGATCCGCTTGAAATTTTTGTTGACCGTGACGGTGAAGTCATTCTGAAAAAATATTCACCAATCGGAGAGCTTGGCGATTTCGCCAAGGAATACGCTGAATCACTTTACGAAGGTACGGGACATATCACCATCATTTCTGATCGAGACACATTTATTGCTGTAGCCGGAGGCTCTAAAAAGGAGTATCTGGAGAAGCAAATAGGCGCACCGATCGAAAGCTGCATGGATAACCGCAAGACGCTACTTGAAACGAACGGCGGTAACTATGAAATCAGTAAGGATCATCAGGAAACATTGTCGTCTTTCGTGTCTGCACCGATCATTTCGGGCGGTGACCCGATTGGAACCGTGATCCTCCTTAGTAAAGATGATTCCGTTAAAATGGCTCAGCTGGAGATCAAAATGGCTGAAACAGCTGCCGCATTTCTCGGCAAACAAATGGAACAGTAAACTTAAATACATCCAACTCCCGCTTCGAAGGCTGCGAGCAGCAGCCATGCAGAAGAAGCGGGAGTTTTTTGTGTCTGCAATCCCAGGTATAATAAAAGCTGGCGGGTGTCTACCTGCTTATGGGAATAGGTCGACTGTCATTTTCTTTATAAATCGGGAAGAAGTAGGGAAACGGGATGAAAGAAGCGGGGACATCCTCAAAAATATTGCAAGGGGCGTTCGTGCTGAGCATCGCTATGATGCTCTCAAAGCTCATTGGAACGCTGCAAAAAATACCGCTGCAAAATATGGGCGGCGATGTCGTTTTTGGCATTTATAATACGGTATATCCGTTTTATACCTTAATGATTACGGTGGCACTGGCCGGGTTTCCGGCAGCAATCTCCAAATTTGTTGCCGAGGATGCGGCTATGGGCGGTCAATCACAAAGCCGACGGGTCATCCGCATTGCTTCGGTGGTGATGGCATTGTCGGGTATTGTGTTCGGAGCTGTGATCTATTTTGGGGCTCCGCTGATTGGCATGGTCATCGATAATGCAAGTGTTGTGCCGGCTCTTAGGGCCTCGGCTATTGCTCTGCTATTCGTGCCTTTGATGTCCGGATTAAGAGGTTTTTTTCAGGGGCATCAGAATATGATGCCAACTGCGGTCTCCCAAATTACAGAGCAATGTGTAAGAGTCGCCGTGATGATCATATTGCTTGTCTATCTAACTACGGTTGGCGCATCGGCGGAACACATTGCTGCCGGTGCCCTCTTCGGCTCAGCAGCCGGGGGAGCAGCGGGACTGGTCGTGATGGGTGGTTACTGGCGGGGGTATCGCAGAGGCAGACATTCGGCCATCCGGGGAACTGCCTCAGCGGGAGAAGCTCGTGAGATCGGTCAAAAGAGCAGGAGTTTGCTCTGGAGTATGCTGAGGTATGCGATTCCCATATGTCTGGGAGCGCTGGCCATTTCACTGGTTAACCTGGCAGATACCTTTACCGTGCCGCGTCTACTTAAAGCCAGCGGAGCGGGGGAGGACGGAGCAATGATCCAGTTTGGCATCTACAACCGGGGTATGCCGGTGGTGCAGCTCATTACGATGCTTGCTACATCGCTGTCTGTGCTGTTCATTCCTGCGCTGGCTGAAGCGAAGGTTACGGGGGACAAGCAGCTGGTTGCTGATCGCTGCCGCCTGTCGCTGCGCTGGTTCTGGCTTGTGGGAATGGCCGCATCCATAGGGATCGCTGTATTAGCGATGCCGCTCAATATCGCGCTCTACCAGGATGGAACGGGCACCAGCGTTATCCGCTGGATTGCCTTTACGTCAGCCGGCAGCGCGCTCAGCATTATTTCTGCCGCCCTGCTGCAGGGCATCGGCATTGTGAAGGCACCGGCGCTGCATCTCTTAGCCGCAGCGGCGGTGAAGACGCTTCTGAACCTGCTGCTGGTTCCGCAGCTGGGTATTACCGGCGCGGCCATCGCCAGCGTAGCCGCGCATTTCCTGGCCGCAGCGCTTAATATCGCGCTGCTGTCCCGCCGCACCGGCCTGCGTATCCGCGCAGGTGCCATGCTGGCGAAGCCGGCGATCATATTCGCCGGCATGGCCCTGGCGGCGTGCGCCGCCATGCTCGCTGCAGACGCGCTGCTGTCTGCGCTCGGGCTGCACGCACGCATCACGGCAGCGGCGGCAAGCCTGGCTGGTGCCGCAGCAGGGGGCGCCGTTTTCCTGGCCGGCGCTGTCAAGACCGGTCTGCTCAGCGAGCAGGAGCTCCGCATGCTCCCTAAGATCGGGGCTCCGCTAGCCAGCCTGCTTCGCAGACTTCATCTTCTTGCATAGGGAGGCTGGCGGGAGTGATTTTTGTGCAGTGATTAACCGTGATATAGTATAGCTGCTGCCAATTACCGGAAAGAATGATTTATAGAGCGGGGGAATGAAGAATGAGTGCATCCATAACAATCGTCGGCCTCGGATCCGGAAATCCGGACCGCCTGACGATGGGTATCGTCAAAACATTACAGCAGGCTTCGGAGGTGTACATACGGACCAAAGAGCATCCGGTCATGTCCGTGCTGGATGAACTGAAGGTTGCTATGCAGTCCTTTGATCATATCTACGAAGCCCGGGATTCATTTCCTGAGGTTTACGCGTCCATTGCGGACACTTTGCTGGAGAAGGCAGCGTCGGGTGATAAGGGCTCCGTTATCGTATATGCCGTTCCAGGTCATCCGATGGTTGCCGAGTCTACAGTACAGATTCTCCGTGAGCGCTGCCTGCATGATGGCATAGAGCTGAGTATACTTGGCGGGGAGTCTTTTCTGGATGAAGCGTTCATTCGTCTTGGATTTGACCCGATTGAAGGATTCCAGCTGCTGGACGCCAGCGGCCTGAATTCAAGCTTTCTTCAGCCGCAGCTGCATACTGTCATTGGGCAGGTGTATGACTCATTTACAGCGTCGGATGTTAAGCTCGCATTGATGGAGCTTTACCCGGATGATTATATCGTTGTTGTCGGCCATGCTCTGGGTGTGGACGGGCAGGAACAGATCATCAAGGTACCCGTATATGAACTGGATCGGGTAGAGGGTTATGGGAACTTATCGCTGATCTACGTACCACGGACCGATGAAGAGATGCTGCGCCAGCGCACATTTGCCAGGCTGCATGAAATTGTCGGAATTCTCCGCAGCCCTGAAGGCTGCCCTTGGGACCGGGAACAAACGCATGAATCACTCCGCAAAAATCTGATCGAAGAAACCTATGAGGTCATCGAGACGATTGATGAGGATGATCCTGAGCATATGCAGGAGGAGCTTGGAGATCTGCTGCTTCAGGTCATGCTGCACTCACAGATGGAGGAGGAGGTCGGTACCTTTAACGTCTTTGATGTGATTCAAGGTCTGAATGACAAGCTTATATTCCGGCATCCGCATGTATTCGGGCAGAACAAGGCCGAGGACGCGGAGGACGCGCTTCAGAACTGGGAACAGATGAAAGCAGAGGAGAAGCGCCGCAAAGGCATTCAGCCGGAGCAGGCTTCCGTTCTGGATGGAATACCAAGAGACCTGCCCGCGCTGATGAAGGCGTACAAGCTGCAGAAAAAGGCCTCAAAGGTAGGCTTCGATTGGGATCAAATCAACGATGTTCTTCTCAAGATTGAGGAGGAGCTGGCCGAGCTCCGTGAGGCTGTCGAAAAAGGCTTTGATCCGGAGGAACAGGTCGCTGAGCTTGGGGATCTCCTTTTCGCCGCTTCAAACGCTGCACGCTTCCTGCATACAGACCCTGAAGAGGCGCTGTCCAGGACTAACCGCAAATTCATCCGCAGGTTCCATTTTATTGAGGACAAGCTGAGATCCGAGGGCAAAACCGTGGAAGAAAGCACGCTGGAGGAAATGGACGAAATTTGGCAACAGGCGAAAAATCAGGTATGATAAGAACTCACCTGCTTGGAGGCCTCGTGCTGCTTCGGAGCGGAAGCAACAGGCAAATGTAAAATATTCCTGTATATTTAACAAGAATTTCCTCGCAAATTATAAAATTTTGGCGGAACCAGGCAGGAATTCGGACAGGACATCAAGAATAACCATACACATGAAAATTGCGGCAGTGCTTGCATATCCATGCATTCAATGACGCACCTATACTTATTTCTTTGTATATTGGGAGGATAATAATTTATGAACAAGACAGACCTGATCAACAACATTTCGACTAAAAGCGGCTTGACCAAAAAAGATGTGGAGTCCGTTCTTAACGGTTTCCTTGGTGAAATCACTGATGCTTTGGCAGGCGGCGACAAAGTGCAACTGATCGGCTTCGGCACATTCGAAACACGCAAGCGTTCCGGACGTACTGGCCGTAACCCTCAAACCGGCAAAACCATCGACATCCCAGAAGCAAACGTACCTGCTTTCAAAGCAGGCAACAAGCTTAAAGAAGCTGTAAAATAAGATGCGTGTCGACAAATTCCTGAAGGTATCCAGGCTGATCAAACGGCGTACCGTAGCCAAGGATGTCTCAGATCAAGGCCGGGTGCTGATTAACGGCAGAGAAGCGAAGCCAAGCAGCACAGTGAAGATCGGCGATGAAATTACTGTTCAGTTCGGACAGAAGCTGGTCACCGTGAAGGTGGAACGTCTCGCTGAGAGCACCCGCAAAGATGAGGCCACAAGCCTGTACTCCTTGGTCAAGGAAGAGCCGATTGCAAAAGATAACGGTTTGAACTGGTAATAAGCACTTTCATAGTCAGCATATAAGGGCACCCTCCGATTATCCGGGGGGTGCCATGCTCTTTTTTTAGGGGTTCATCTAATCACACGCCCCGTAAGTTCATCATCTCTGGTTCTAAACCGCATGTACCCTCCATAAGCTATTGGTAAGAAGGAGGGGTACATGCCATGATCGAGCCAGCCAAAAGCAAACAGCATGAGCTGCATATGCTGAATCGCAAGCAGCTGAACCTGACAGGAGTCCATAATGTGGAGAGCTTTGACAGTGAAGAGTTTTTGCTTCATACCGAGCTTGGGCACCTGACTGTTAAAGGACAAAATTTACATATTAAAAATTTAAGTCTCGAGGAAGGCCTGCTATCCATCGAAGGCTTGGTCCATTCCCTGGTTTACCTGGATCCCGGTTCACACGGCAAAAATAAGGGAATGCTCGGCAAGCTTTTTAAATGAGTCCAAATATACAGTGGATTACCCTGTTTTGGATGCTGTTCTCGGGAGCAGCAATGGGACTGGCCTATGACAGCTACCGGGTGCTGTCGGGCCAGTTGCATTTTCCGAGATGGACCCTTCATGTTCTGGACCTCTTCTATTGGTGCGGAGCCGCTCTTTTTGTATTCAGAATGCTGTATGTCAGCAATTACGGGCAGCTTCGATTCTATGTGTTTGTCGGACTCTTTCTGGGAGTATGGCTATATTTTTTATTCTTAAGTGTTACAACTCAGCGTTTTGTGGTAATGTTAATAAAGGTAGTACGTTATTTTATCGATGTGTTGATACGACTTTTCAGGTTGATGTTATGGACGCCGATTCGGCTGCTGCTGAAGCTGCTGAAGGGACTAGCTATCATGCTGGGCAGCCTGCTGATGTTTGTTTTTCACGTTGTGCTGAAAATTCTGCTGCCTTTCTGGAAGCTGACAAAGTGGATGCTTAAGCCTATAACCTCGCGTCTTCGGATGCCGAAGTGGCTTGACAAGCTCATACACTCTGCAGTTGTTCTATGGGGGAAATGGTTCCCAAAGAATAACGATTAGAGGAGTACGGCAGCTGCACCTAGAAATGAAGGCTATCAATGCCCTGTAAAGGAGGAATCACATGGGGAAATATGCTGCCAAGGAACAAGCACGCACACAAAAGGCAAGAACGAATCAGGAAAGTAAAAACGTCAAAAGTGCTGGCGGGCGCAGGCGGATATGGATCTGGGTTTCCTTTATGGTCGTCTTTATGGGATGGGCGGGATATTCCTTTATCTCTCAGCAATCGCAAATTGCGGACAAGAGTGCAGAGCTTGCGAAGAAGAAGGTGGAGCAGCAAACCACGCTGAAGAGTAAAGAACAGCTGAGCACCGAGGTAAAGAGGCTTAATGACCCTGAATACATCGGGCAGCTGGCACGCAAGAATTATGGAATGTATTTACCTGGGGAAACCCCCATCCATACAGAGGAAACAAGCCCGTAATATAGGCGCTTAAACTGGGTGATTACTCAGTTGACCTCAGTTTACGCTTTATGTATAATCAAATCACCACAGCCAAGGTTTGACTCAAATCTTGTTGTATATTTTTAAGGGAGGATCATTTTATTCTATGGCAATCGAAGTGGGCACCAAGTTAGAAGGCAAGGTGACAGGCATAACGCATTTTGGAGCATTTGTGGATCTGTCAGGAGGTGTCACGGGTCTCGTTCACATCTCGGAAATCGCCGATAATTACGTCAAGGATGTCAACGATCACCTGAAGATCAATGATGTTGTTACCGTGAAGGTGATCAATGTCGATAAGGACGGTAAGATCGGACTTTCCATCAAACAAGCTGTTGATAAGCCAGCTTCCGAAGCTCGGCCTCCAAGAGGACCAAGACCGGAACGTACCGGTGGCGGAAGTGGAGAGCGGTTTGGAGGCGGTGGTGGTGGCGGCTTTAATCGTGAACGTGGCGGGCGCCCATTTAAGCCTGCACCCAACAAACCTTCGTTTGAGGATAAAATGTCACGCTTCCTGAAGGATAGCGAAGAACGTATCTCTTCGATCAAGAAACAAACGGAATCCAAGCGCGGAGGACGCGGTGCTAAACGCGTGTAATTGATGCTTTAGGACAGATGCGCCGATGACTTGAATAAGATAAACCGCAGCAGGTTTGCACCTGCTGCGGTTTTTTTTGTCGCCTCCGAAAAAAATTACCGACAGCATCCAACTGATTTCCGGCTCTGTCTATAGCAATCGCTAGCGGATTCTTGGGGAGGAAGCGGAAAGCCCTTACAGGAGATACCAGTATGAACGAGGCTCAAATCGCTGGGGCGGAGGAAGTCGCGGCCCATTCCCGATGTTTCGCGAGGCAGGCTTTTTTGTCGGAAACTTTTTTGAAGCCTGTCCGCTGTTATGACAAACTTTCATGTTTCAAGGACTCTATAATGGGTACCATCAAATCTACGAAATGGTGGTGCGGAATTCATGGAGAAGTTGAACGTAAACATACCCGGACTCAAAACGCTGCAAAGAGAAGCGATGATGGAGGAAAACGGCTGGATGGCGCGGTTGCGCAATATGCAGATGCTCCAGCGTCCCTTGCAGTTGCTTGCAGCCAAGAAGTGGATGCTTTTGCTGACACTGATGGCGTTTTTGCTGGGGAAAGCCATGATACTCAACGAGCTATCGCCGTTTGCGATCGCCTACTTTGCCGTCATCGCCTTTATGCGTCGCGATTATTTGCTTCCTGTCACCGTCGCACTTATAGCAGGCAGCCTGTTTGCTCCCTTTCCTGCTCCCTTGATTATTGCGGCTGAACTCCTTATTTTTTATTTTATTCATCGGGGATTGAATGCCTTCGATCATGCTGAACTTTCTTATGCGCCGCTCATGGTTTTTGTATCTTCTTTCGTCGTTAAGCTATTCACGATTATGACCGGCCCGCCATTTACCTGGTATTCGCTGCTGATGGGTTCGCTGGATGCCATCCTCAGCTTCGTGCTTACCCTGGTGTTTATCCAGGCTATTCCAGTATTCACCTACCGCAAAAAGAACTATCAGCTGCGGAGTGAGGAAATACTTTGCCTAATTATTCTTCTGGCTTCTGTCATGACCGGAGCAGTGGGCTGGACTGTATATTCAATGTCTGTGGAACATGTGCTCTCCCGGTATTTAATCCTGATCTTTGCTTTGGTAGGCGGTGCACCGCTAGGGGCTTCGGTTGGGGTTGTGACCGGACTGATTCTAAGCCTGGCGGACATATCTGCTATCTATCAAATGAGCCTGCTTGCATTCTCCGGCATGCTGGCCGGTATGCTGCGTGAAGGCAAAAAGGGTGCAGTTATGCTCGGGATGCTTCTTGGATCCTCGATCTTATCGATCTATTTTAGCGGTCCGGCAGATGTGATGACCTCGACCTGGGAGTCCTGCGCGGCGATTGTATTATTTTTAATAACACCAAAATCGATCATTAAGATGATCTCCAAATATGTTCCCGGCACGAATGACCACAGTAAATCCCAGCATGAATATGCCAAAAGGGTGCGTGATCTGACGGCGGATCGGGTTACGCAGTTCTCCCGGGTATTCCGGCAGTTATCCCAGAGCTTCGGACAGGTGGCCGGTACGGAGGAGGTCAGCAAACGAAATGGTGAGATGGATCATTTTATGAATGCTGTGGCAGAAGGCCCCTGCTCCAACTGCTTCAAACACAGTCATTGCTGGGATGCGAAATTTTATCAAACTTATAAATATATGACGGACGTCATGACCGCCGTGGAAGAAAATCCGGAGATCAACGTTCAACAAATTCCAAAGGAATGGGCGCGGATCTGCGGTAAAACCGATGAAGTGCTTCAGGAAATGAAGCAGCAGTACAACCTCTATCAGCATGATATGCAGTGGAAACGCCAAATATACGACAGCCGTCATCTGGTTGCGGAACAATTGTCCGGCGTATCACAGGTGATGGAGGACCTTGCACGAGAAATTCAGCGTGAGGGGCAGGCGATGTACCGGCAGGAGGAGCAGATCCGCGAAGCGCTGGAGCAGCTCGGCCTCTCCATTCAGGGCATCGAGATTATTAGCCTTGATTCCGGGCATGTGGAAATTGAAATCGTTCATGCGTTTACCCGCGGTTATGATGAGTGTCGCAAAATTATCGCACCGCTTCTTTCGGATATCCTGGATGAACATATCGCCGTCCATCATGAGTCTTCCATCTCCTCCAAGGATGGTCTTGCGACTGTTATGTTCGGATCAGCCAAAACTTTTGAAATAACAACCGGTATCGCTGGGGCAGCCAAAGGTGGAGATATGCTGTCCGGAGATAGCTTTAGTATGGTGGAGCTTGGTAATGGCACTTTTGCAGTCGCACTTAGTGATGGCATGGGCAACGGGGAGCGCGCGAAACAGGAAAGCAGCACCGCATTGTCTATTTTGGAACAGCTGCTCCAAAGTGGTATGGATGAGAAGCTGGCCATCAAATCCGTCAACTCGATCCTTATGCTCCGGTCTCCGGATGAAGTGTATGCCACCGTTGATATGGCACTGATCGATCAATATACAGCGGAGACCACATTTATGAAAATCGCCTCCACGCCAAGCTTTATAAAACGTGGACTTGAGGTCATTCCGGTATCCGCGAGCAATCTGCCAATCGGTATTATTCAGGATATCGAGGTGGACCTTGTTACCTTAAAGCTGCAGGCAGGTGATATTGTGATCATGATGACTGACGGTATTTACGATGCGCCTGGGCATGCCGTGAACAAAGAGCTGTGGATGAAACGGATGATCCAGGAGATCGACAACGAGGACCCGCAGCAAATCGCCGATATTCTTTTGGAGAAAGTGATTCGTTATCAGCAAAATATGATTCATGATGATATGACCGTTGTGGTAGGCAAAGTCGAACATTATCGTCCGGAATGGACGACGCTGCATGTACCTGGTCTTGAAAGAATGGAGCGCCCGCGTACCGTAAGCTAATCTATGATGATTACCCGGGAAATGCGGCGGAAGGAGGAAAATGGAGCGTTTGGAATCTCTCAAAAGTGGAAATGATAGAAGCAAGAGAAAACCACTTTTGGGAGGATGATAGATCGTGAAACAGATTCTTTTGATAACGGACGGATGTTCGAACGTGGGGACAAGCCCGGTGCTGGCGGCAGCCCACGCTTTTCAGGAGGGAATTACGGTCAATGTGGCGGGGGTGGTGGATTACGGAACAATCGGTGAGTTGGGCAGTCTTGAGATCGCTGAAATTGCCAAGGCGGGAGGAGGAGTCAGCCAGGTTGTGGGTACGAGGCAGCTTGCCCAAACCATGCAGATGATGACGCGAAAAACGGTGGTTCAGACCATTCATCAAGCGGTTAATAGGGAGTTAAAGCAAATATTGGGACATACCACATTAGAGGAGCTGCCTCCATCACAACGCTCGCAAGTGGTGCAGGTCGTCGACGAAATGACGGAAACAACATCGCTGCAGGTTGCGCTTTTAATTGATGCTAGTGCCAGTATGAAACCGAAGCTTAGTGCTGTAGAGGATGCCATCCGTGACTTGATGCTCAGCCTTCAGGCGCGCGAAGGCATCAGTGAGATTGCCGTATTCCATTTTCCGGGACGCCGGAGCGGGGAGGATGCGGTGCTCGACAGCGATTGGACGCGGGATGCGGGTACATTAAGAGCGCTGTTTCAACGACTTCAGATGAAAGGAGCCACACCGACCGGACCTGCCATCATGAGGGTGATTGATTTCTTCCGTTATGGTACACTAGATGAACATCAAACATGGCGGGGAAATACCGATGAAGGAGAAGGGATGCTCGGTGACTACGTCGTCTAAACCGGCGTATCCGGCCGGAACAGTCATTACAGGAAAATGGCGCAAAGGCCGCTTTGTCATCCGGCGCGTGCTGGGCCAGGGAGCCAACGGGATTGTATACCTTGTTCAAAAGGAGGGCTCCCGTAATCCGTATGCTCTGAAAATGGGATATGATACGCTGGATCTCCAGTCTGAGATCAATGTGCTGATGTCATTGCAGTCGAAACGCAAGTCTTCAGCATCGCCCAGAGGTGGCTCACGTATGTCCTATCTGCTCGATGTGGATGACTTTAAGGGACAGCAAGGGGATATACCGTTTTATGTTATGCGCTATTTTCCGGGCAGCTCATTACATCATTTTATACGCAAACGCGGCCGGGAATGGATTGGCCTTACAGGACTGCGTCTTCTGGAAAAGCTGAACGGACTGCACCGATCAGGTTTTATTTTCGGGGACTTAAAGCCGGAGAATGTAATGGTATCCGATGTCGGCCATGTGGAGCTGATTGATTACGGTGGGGTAAGCTCGATCGGACGGAGCGTCAAGCAGTTCACGGAGTGGTACGACAGAGGATATTGGAACGCCGGCTCACGCACTAGCGATGAGGGGTATGACTTGTTTGCCTTTGCGGTTCTAATCATACAGCTTCTAAATGAAGAGGATTTGAAAACGGCTGCTGTGCAGCATCTGCCTCAGACCCGGAGTCCGGGACAGCTGTTATCCCTGGTGCAGCGGAGTCCAAAGCTTAAGCCGTATTCAGAGTGGCTGCGGCGGGCAATCCGCGGGGAATTTTCTAATTCACATGAAGCGCTCAAGCTGTGGAAGGAAACGATTTATACACCGGCTTTAGTTGGCAAGCTGCCGGGTAAAACACCGCGTTGGCTGATTAATGCATTCGCCCTTTCCATCATGATTGTGTGTCTGGCTTGCCTATGGGCATTTTTCTTGTGAATATGCGAGCAGGCTGATTGGAATGGATGAAAGTAATGAGAGCAACAAATCGTTAATACATAGGGTATGCTGTAGAAGAGGGGATTTTGGATGGAAAGCAGGGCTGACTTGAATACGCTGATGGAACATGTTCTCCATACGGCCGGGGAGCATGACTTATGGTTGCCCCATGACACCATTGTAGTCGCAGTGTCCGGCGGACCGGATTCTGTGGCTCTTTTGCATGTCCTGCACCAGATTTCAAAGCGGTATATCCCTCTGCAGCTTATTTGCGCGCATGTTCATCATGGTCTTCGTGCAGAATCAGACAGCGAGGAGGAGCTTGTCCGTCATCTGGCGCAAGAGCTAAACCTCCCGTACGAGACGGTGAGAATTGATGTTCTTTCTTATATGAAGGAAAGCGGAAAGGGTTTTGAGGAGGCGGCGCGGGATAAACGATATGCATTTTTGCATGAAATCGCAAAGCGGCACGGTGCCTCCTCGATTGCACTTGCCCACCATGCCGATGATCAGGCTGAAACCGTCCTGCTGCATTTGCTCCGGGGCAGCGGCCTTGGAGGCCTCAAAGGCATGAAGATTAAAAGATGCGAAAAAAATGTGGAACTCATTCGTCCCTTTTTACGTATATACAAAACGGACCTTATGAGCATTTGTAAGCAGAATGGTTATGCGTACGCCATTGACAGCTCTAATCTCTCCAATCAATACAGACGAAATGCGATTCGGCTGGATGTGCTGCCCTTTTTGGGGCAATATAATGGTCAGATCAGGCAATCGCTGGTTCAACTTGCCGATATAGCGGGTATGGAAGATGATTACATGGAGCAGGCTGCGAATCATGCATATCATGATTTAGTACAGCATAAGGATGGAAGGCTCTACTTTCAGGCGCCTTCCTTTTTGGCCTTACATGTCGCTTTACAACGAAGGTTGATTAAACTAATATTAAATTATCTGTCGGCAGGCATTGAAATCACCGATTTTCACAAGATTGAGCTTATCCGCCAAAGTATTGATCAGAACAAAAGCACGACCTGGAGCCTTGATATTGGAGGAGGCTTGGCCTGCATACGCGAATACGATATGATATTGTTTATGCAAAGGCCGCCAGAGCAGTCCAAGAGCTATACATATGAGCTTCAAACTGCTGTTCCGGAATTGTGTATTCCTGAGATTGGCAAAAAGTTGAAAATGAAGGTGCAGTCGCCGCATGACCGTTATTTTTCGAACATGGCCGGAGCCTGCGCTGAAGCAGTGTTTGATGCCGGCCAACTGAAATATCCATTAACACTCCGTTCAAGGCTGCCTGGAGATACCATGAAAGTCATGGGATTAAACGGAAGCAAAAAGGTAAAAGATATTTTCATTGACGCGAAGATACCTCCATCCGTGCGCTCCCGCATTCCTGTGTTAGTTGATGGTTCAGGCAACATGATCTGGATTCCGGGGGTCCGGCGCTCCATGCATGCTGCAGTCGGGACACAAACGACATCCGTTCTCCACATGTGTCTGGAGGATACAGAGGCAGTGGAGCAACTGTAATGGTCATTGTAAGACTTTCATAGTATAAACGTAGGAGGTTCGCTCAGTTGCAAAACGATATTCAAGAAGTTCTCATCAGCGAAGAAGAAATCCAGAAGAAAATCAAGGAACTTGGAGCTCAGCTCAGCAAGGTTTATGAAGGACGCAATCCTTTGGTCATTTGTGTTTTGAAAGGTGCGTTTATTTTCATGGCCGATTTGGTTAAAAATATGACAGTACCCATGGAACTCGATTTCATGGCGGTGTCGAGCTACGGCGCATCCACCAAATCATCGGGTGTCGTCAAAATCATCAAGGATTTGGATGTACCTGTTGACGGTCGCGATGTCCTGATTGTTGAAGACATTATCGACAGCGGTCTCACACTCAGTCATTTGATTGAGCTCCTGAAGAGCCGCAACGCCAAATCCACGTGCGTAGTCACCTTGTTTGATAAACCCGTACGTCGTACCGTAGATCTGGAAGCGGATTACACAGGCTTTACCCTGCCTGATGCTTTTGTCGTCGGATACGGTTTGGATTACGCCGAACACTACCGGAACCTGCCCTACATTGGGATCTTGAAACCGGAAATCTATTCCCACTAATGGTGATACTCCAGCCCATGGACTTATACTTGGTTCATGCTAATACCACCTCTGTTGAGATGGTCAGACAGGCTATGGTAAAATAATTAAAGTGTTTCGAGAGGAGGTAGGGGATGAATCGGTTCATCCGGAATTCTGGTTTTTATTTGATTCTTTTTTTAGTTGTGGTGGGCATTGTCCAGTTTGTAAGTAATAGCGGTGAATCTGCTCACAATCCTAGATACGATGAATTTCGGCAAGAGATCAAGGCTGGCAATGTGAAGGATATCACGGTTCAATTTGACGGTTACGCCTATCTCGTAACCGGTAAATATAATCAAAAACCGGACGGGGTCAAATCAGACAGCTTCTCGACCTACATTCCGGCTACAGATGCCGCGATTCAGGAACTGGTAGATGCCAGTGATAAAAACGGCATGACATATACCCAGAAGAAAATGGAAGGCGAAAGTATTTGGCTGACGCTGCTTTCTTCCATGATTCCTTTGGTCATTATGTTCATTCTCTTCTTCTTCCTGTTCAATCAGGCGCAGGGCGGCGGCGGCAAAGTCATGAACTTCGGCAAGAGCCGTGCCCGTCTATATAATGAAGAGAAGAAGAGAGTCACATTTGAGGATGTGGCTGGAGCCGATGAAGAGAAACAGGAGCTCGTCGAGGTCGTGGAATTCCTGAAGGATCCGCGGAAGTTTGCCGCAGTAGGAGCGCGTATCCCTAAAGGGGTTCTGCTCGTAGGTCCTCCGGGAACAGGTAAAACACTCCTCGCCCGTGCAGTGGCTGGTGAAGCCGGCGTTCCTTTCTTTACCATTTCCGGTTCTGACTTCGTGGAAATGTTCGTAGGTGTGGGTGCATCCCGTGTACGTGACTTGTTTGAAAACGCGAAAAAGAATGCACCATGTATTATCTTTATCGATGAAATCGATGCAGTTGGCCGTCAGCGTGGTGCCGGTCTTGGCGGAGGCCATGACGAGCGCGAACAAACGCTGAACCAATTGCTCGTAGAGATGGATGGTTTCGGCGGTAATGAAGGTATTATCATCGTTGCGGCAACCAACCGTGCTGATATTCTCGACCCTGCACTCCTGCGTCCGGGACGTTTTGACCGTCAAATTACGGTGGATCGTCCGGATGTAAGAGGCCGCGAAGCTGTGTTGAAAGTCCATGCCCGCAATAAACCGCTGACAAAAGACGTTAAGCTGGATATTGTGGCTAAACGCACCACAGGCTTTACGGGTGCAGAACTGGAGAACCTGATGAATGAGGCTGCCCTGCTTGCGGCACGCCGTAACCGGAAGGATATATCCATGCGTGAGGTTGACGAAGCGATTGACCGTGTTATTGTCGGTACTGAGAAGCGCAGCCGCGTGATCAGTGACCGTGAGAAACGGATCGTTGCTTATCACGAAGCTGGTCATACCATTGTCGGCTACTTCCTGGAAAATGCCGATATGGTGCATAAGGTAACGATTATTCCTCGCGGCCGTGCCGGCGGATATGTTATCATGATGCCGAAGGAAGACCGCATGCTCGTAACGAAACAGGAGTTGCTGGATAAAGTAACAGGTCTCTTGGGGGGCCGGGTGTCCGAGGAAGTCTTTATTGGTGAAATCGGAACTGGCGCCTACAGTGACTTCCAGCAGGCAACCGGTATTGTTCGCAGCATGATTATGGAATACGGTATGAGTGAGAAGCTTGGACCGCTGCAGTTCGGTTCGACCCAAGGCCAGGTATTCCTGGGCCGGGATCTCGGACATGAACAGAACTACAGTGATTCCATCGCATATGAGATTGATCAGGAAATGCAGCGCATGACAAACGAATGTTATCAGCGTTGTAAAGAATTACTCATCAAGCACTCCAAAGAAGTTCATCTCATCGCGAATACACTGCTTGAGAAGGAAACGTTGGAACTTGATCAAATCAGAGAACTGATCGAGCAAGGATACCTGTCGGAAGATGGACCGCATGATGGTGGAGACGACGAAGGTTCTTCCGAAAATGGCGCAGCAATCATCGACAATATTGGCGATGTACGCGTCCGCATTCAAGGCAAGGATGATGCATCCGATCTGCCAACGAATGAAATTCCGAATGACGTTCCTGAGAACATCACGAATGATACGCCTGAAAGTCCGGCCGACATTCCTGGAGATATTCCAAACGATGTTCCGAATTCGGGTCCAGCAGATGATCGCAATCCAGGTAACGGAGGCACACCTCCCGAATCCAGATCCTAATGGTTCCTGACCCTATAGTATGATGAATCAGCCCGGAAGACGACGGCAATCGTCTTCCGGGCTTTTTATTGTTTATATAAAATATTTTAAATTTTATTTTTAAAGTGACATACGCTTTACACGAGAATGGAATGCATGAAAGGGGCAATGCAAAGGGATTTTTTACATATCAGCCCCGTTTTCCGGCAAGGGAACAGCCAATTGACAGCCCGGGAAACCTTGTGTACATTAGTTGGTAACTGAAAAGACCTCGAGGCTTGGACACCCAACTTTGAGAGAAATTTCACAAATGTTGATCTTGAATGACATCATAAAAGGAGTGGGTCACTGGTGGAAGCTCTTGCGCTGCAGCATAAAGAGGAACAAAAACGGGAATTAACGGAGAAGCTGATTCAGCTTAAAAAGGAAAGAAACGCTATTATTCTTGCTCATTATTATCAAAGAGACGAAATTCAGGAGGTTGCTGATTTCCGCGGCGATTCCTTTTTGCTAGCACAAAAGGCAGCACAAACGGATGCGGAGACTATTGTATTCTGCGGCGTGCATTTCATGGGGGAAAGCGCGAAAATACTGGCTCCGAACAAGACGGTTCTGATTCCGGATGAACGCGCAGGATGCCCGATGGCGGATATGGTCAATGTGGATGGCCTCCGCAAGCTGAAAGCACAGCATCCGAATGCCAAAGTTGTTACATATATCAATTCCTCTGCCGATGTCAAAGCAGAAACGGATATTTGCTGTACTTCTGCCAACGCCGTTAGAGTGATACAATCCCTGGACTGTGATGAAATTATCTGGGTGCCGGATAAGAATCTCGGCCATTATGTGCAGCAGCATACCGACAAGAAGATGATCATTTGGGAAGGCTATTGCAACACGCATGATATGTTGACAGTCAAAGACGTTGTTGAGATGAGAGCCAAGCATCCGAACGCCCAGTTTGTCGTACATCCGGAATGCCGGCCGGAGGTGGTGGAGATGGGTGATTTCGTAGGAAGCACCACTGCCATCATCGATTACTGCAAAAAATCAGATTGCCAGGAGTTTATTGTGGGTACGGAAGATGGAACCGGATACCAGCTCCGCCTGGACAGCCCGAATAAAGCCTTCCATTTTGCCACCAAATATCTGGTATGCCCGAACATGAAGGTCAACAATCTCAAAAAATTGGTGAAGTGTCTGGAAACCATGAAGCCGCAGATTTATGTGCCGCCGGTTGTTGCAGATCAAGCCCGAATTTCCTTAGAGCGCATGTTACAGGTAAAGTAGCATGCGCTACTCTTTCTCTTAAGACAGGTGAATGGATCCATGATTCCTCAGTATTTGGTTGACTTTGACTTGCAATCCCTGCCCTGTATTGAAACCGATGTTCTTGTGATTGGCTCAGGAATCGCGGGATTATATACGGCAATTGAGGCTGGCAAAGACCATAACGTTATCATGATTACCAAAAATGCACTTTTGGAAAGTAATACCCGGTATGCTCAGGGCGGTATTGCTGCTGTTACCTCGGAGGATGACTCTCCAGCCTACCACCGCGAGGATACGCTGATGGCCGGGGCTGGGCTATGCTCCTCTGCTGCTGTTGATGTACTCGTGAACGAAGGCCCGGAGGGTGTAAGGGAGTTAATCCGGTTAGGCACGTCCTTTGACCTCGAGAATGGCGAGCTTGCTCTAACCCAGGAAGGGGCCCACAGCCGCCGGCGAATTCTGCATGCGAATGGGGATGCGACCGGATTTGAGATTGTGAGGGCACTCGCCGCGCAGGTTCAGATACATGATCGTGTACAGGTGTGGGAGCATCATTTTGTCATTGATGTGATAGCCATAGAAAACGAGTGCATCGGAGCCCTTGTACAACGTCCGGATGGTCAGAGAGTGTACATAAAGGCGGGGGCTACGATTTTGTGCACCGGAGGAGCCGGGCAGCTCTACCGTTATACAACAAATCCCGATGTTGCTACTGCAGACGGTATTGCCATTGCCCACCGGGCGGGAGCGCAAATCCGCGATATGGAATTTATCCAGTTTCACCCGACTGCCTTATGTTACCCGGGTGCTCCACGTTTCCTGATCTCGGAGGCCGTACGGGGCGAAGGTGCTGTGCTGCGCAATATCAAGGGTGAACGTTTTATGGAAAAGTACCATGAGCTGCTCGAGCTGGCACCGCGTGATATCGTGGCCCGTGCCATCGTAAGTGAGATGGAGGAGACGAGATCTACCTTTGTCTATTTGGATATTACGCATGAATCGGAGGATATGCTTAAGCACCGTTTTCCCACCATTTATGAGACCTGCATGAATTATGGGCTGGATTTGGCTGCCGATTGGATTCCTGTGGCTCCGGCTGCGCATTATATGATGGGTGGAGTCAAAACGGATCTCAATGGGGAGAGCAGCGTGTCACGTCTTTTTGCCTGTGGCGAAGTTTCCTCAACGGGAGTTCATGGCGCTAACCGTCTGGCGAGCAATTCCCTGTCAGAGGCCATTGTGTTTGGCAAACGGATTGTGAATCGTATCAAAGACCTGACGCCTTTATACGGAACGGCAAATATTACACATGAGGATGAAGAGCGGACAGGCGCGCCCAAGCAAGCGATGATCGAACGCAGACTTAAGCTGCAGAAAGTCATGGTTAGATACGCCGGGCTCAGACGCAATGAGACGCTCCTTTATAAAGGGATGGACGAGCTGAATCGCCAGCTTCCGATCTTTCATTCGGAGCTCACCAGGAAGGAAGAGTTTGAATTTGCGAACATGCTGACCAGCTGTTTGTTGGTCACTCGCGCCGCTCTGGAGCGCAAGGAGAGCCGAGGCGCACATTACAGGGAGGATTATCCTCAGAAGGACGACGCGATGTGGCGCAAGCACTTGCTTCAGCATCGTCAAGATGAAATCATGGAGGAGTTCAGCGATGATGTTTAACGGATATAATGAGGGTCTGGTGGAATCCATTCGCTTGTGGCTGCAGGAGGATGTGGGTTCTGGTGATATTACGACCATGACAACGATTCCGGCAGGCCGTGAATCCAAAGGGATCATTCACGCTAAGGATGCCGGTATTGTGGCGGGCATTCCAGTCGCGGAGCTGGTGTTTCAAGTGGTAGACCCTTCTCTGTCCTTTACGGCCCATGTCAAGGACGGAGATCATGTGGAAAAGGGTACCGTACTAGCAGTCGTTGAAGGCAGCACGCATCATATTTTAACGGGAGAGCGGATTGCTTTGAATCTGCTGCAGCGTCTTTCGGGCATTGCCACCCGGACGCGTACATTCGTTGATGCACTGGAAGGACTGCCGGCCCGACTGGTCGATACACGCAAAACAACGCCAGGGCATCGTATGCTGGAGAAATATGCTGTCCGGATCGGCGGCGGTGCGAATCACAGGTTTGGTCTATATGATGCCGTCATGATTAAAGATAACCATATCAAAGGGGCGGGCGGAATCCGCAGAGCAGTTGAGCGTGCACGTGCCCATATACCACATACGATGACCATCGAAGTGGAAACAGAGTCCCTGCAGCAGGTAGAAGAGGCGCTGGAAGCCGGCGCTGATATTATTATGCTGGACAATATGGATAAAGATATGATGAAAGAGGCTGTCAGACGGATTAAGACGAAGGCTCCACATGTGCGTGTGGAGGCTTCAGGAAATGTCTCACTGCAGACGGTCAAAGGAATTGCCGAGTGCGGGGTTGACGTAATATCCGTAGGGCGGTTAACCTATTCTTTTGAGAGTCTCGACATCAGTCTGGATCTCAATGCTGTAAAGTAAAGGAGGGATCATCCTCGTGATCCTTGTCATCGACATCGGGAACACCAACATTGTGCTGGGCATATACAAGAGACGTGAACTTCTCCATCATTTTCGTCTCAGCACCATTCGTCATTCGACATCGGATGAATATGGAGTTTTGTTTCATAATCTATTCCACATGTCCGGAATACCGGTTTCGGATATCCAGGGGGTTATTATGTCCTCCGTTGTCCCGCCGATGGTGCATATTATTGAGGAAATGTGCCGCAAATATATCCATAAGCAACCGCTTATGGTGGGACCAGGCATTCGAACAGGGCTAAATCTGCGTTCTGAAAATCCGCGGGAGGTTGGAGCGGACCGTATTGTGAATGCGGTGGCGGCAGTGGATCTCTACAAAGGGCCGCTTGTTGTGGTTGATTTCGGAACAGCCACTACATTTGACTGTATCGATGAAAAGGGGAACTATCTCGGCGGAGCCATTGTTCCGGGGATCGGTATAGCTACGGAGGCCTTGGTTCAGCGGGCATCGAAGCTTCCGCGCATTGAACTGGAAAAGCCCAAAAAAGTCATTGGCCGCAATACAGTCCATGCAATGCAGGCCGGCATCATATTCGGATATGCCGGACAGGTGGACGGCATTGTGAAGCGGATGAAGCAGGAAATGGAGGCGCCACATTTAAAGGTGGTTGCCACCGGTGGACTGGCGGAACTCATCGCAAGCGAATCGGAAGCGATCGATGAAGTGAATCCGCTATTAACCCTCGAAGGATTGCGGCTTATTTATGAACGTAATATGTAATTCGTTTGGACGACATTGCAGTCTGTTTACTTCAAGAATTCATCTTATAAAGATGGTTTCTCATGAAATTTTGGAAACAATACTACGAAGAACGGCTAAGAGCAGCTGTACTTCGGTTAAATAGAGAGCAAGGAGGCTGGATACGACATGGATAATAAACAAGATCGCCTCATCCGAGGCACCGCAATGGGCGGACGCGTCCGGGCCTTCGCAGTAAGAACGACCGGTCTCGTTGAGGAGCTGCGCCGAAGACATGATACATGGCCAACCGCTACAGCGGCTTTGGGGCGTACATTGACGGCCGCAGCCATGATGGGCACCATGCTCAAAGGTGAAGAGCAGCTGACCATTCAGGTACAAGGCAATGGTCCCATTGGCCAGATTGTCGTCGATGCGAACGCCAAAGGCGATGTGCGGGGTTATGTGAACGAACCGCATGTCCACCTTCCAAGCAACAGTATGGGGAAGTTGGATGTAGCCGGAGCGGTAGGCCGCGAAGGTTATTTGCATGTTACTAAGGATTTGGGGATGAAAGAGCCATACCGCGGCAGCATACCCATTGTCTCTGGTGAGCTTGGCGAAGACTTTACGTATTATTTTGCCGTTTCGGAGCAAACGCCTTCGGCTGTAGGATTGGGTGTACTCGTTGCTCCCGACAACTCTGTTATTGTGGCTGGCGGCTTTATTGTGCAGCTTCTGCCGGGGCTCACTGATGAGGAAATCTCTTTGATCGAGCAGGCTGTTGGCGCTATGCCGCCGGTAACATCACTTCTTGATCAGGGGCTGGAGCTTGATGAAATGCTGCGTCGGCTTCTGCCGGATGTGGAGATCCTGGAACAAATGGATGTCCAATTTCAGTGCAAATGCTCACGTGATCGTGTGGAACAGACCCTCGTCAGCCTTGGCAAAAGTGAATTGGAGCAGTTAATTGAAGAGGATGGCAAGGCGGAAGTGGTATGTCATTTTTGCAATGAAGCCTATACGTTTGAAAAAGACGAGCTGCAGCAGATTTTAGAAAAAGCAATTCATTAAGGCGCGGTACACGATGATGACCCGACAAGAAAAGGCGCTTTGGGCCGCAGTCATCATTTTGGCAGCGGGCGTGTTGTTCATGGGGAGCCTGATCGTCATCCGCGGGTTAAAGCCGGCGGGATCCGTGCATGAGTCGGAAGAGGAGCAGAGAGGGCTCGATGCAGTGGCATCTTTTGACGGCCAGATCATTACGGAAGATGAGTGGGTCAGGGAGCTGAAGCGGGCGCGTGGGCATGAAGTGCTTTTGCAGATGCTGAATCAGAAAGCGGTATCCACTGAGGCGAAAGCACTTCGGATACAGGTTACACCGGAGGAGATCGCAGAAAAGGTTCATGAGGATGCCAGTGGGTACGAATCGGAAGACGCTTACTACCAGGCCATGTCGGTACAGCTGGGAATGACCTCCGAAGATGTCAGGGCGGAGGCGGCCTATCAACTGACGCTTGAAAAAATAGCAATCGTCAATATCCATATTAGCGATGATGAGGTTAACCGTTATGTTGACCAGCATGAGGAGGAGTTTGAACCCAAGAGGCAATATGAGCTGGCCTGGATCAAACTCAAAAGCCGTAAGGAAGCGAATAGGACGCTGGACCGACTTGAGCAAGGGGAAGATTTCGGCAGCCTGGCCGGAGAACTGTCTCTTGACGAGTACACCCGTATGCAGGGTGGAAGGCTGGGGATGATAGAGGAAGATGATCCGTTTGTTCCTGGGGAGCTTCTGAGCGCAGCGAAGGATTTGGAGGCGGGAGATATTGCCGGACCAATCGAGCTGAAAGACGATGGATATGCAGTGATGCGGGTTATCGATATTGTGAAGACAGGGGAACGGAGCAGCGGGGAAATCCGCGCCAGTGTCCGTAAGCAGCTAGCCCTTAATGAGGCCGTTCCACTGACGCAGCTGGAGGCCAGCTTGAGAGATAAGTACGGAGCCAAACTAATCACGAAACCAACCCCTGAAGAGGGTGCCAAATAAAGCTGTGTTTTCAAGCCTTTGCCGCATGGATATCGCTCCATAAAGCAAGGTTTGTTTTTTGTCAAAACCTTATGGAATAGGCCTTAGATATGGATGGTTCATATTGACATTCGTATGGAAGGTTGATAAGATAAAGGTATTAAATACCTACTTAATTACTCGGATATAAAACCGTTAAACAGCCAGATGCTTGATCTGAATTAGCATATATCAAAACCAGAATTCTACAGTTAAAAAGGGAGGATTTATTCCATGGCTAAAGTCGTTAATAATGTTACTGAACTCATCGGTAGTACACCACTCGTTCGTTTGAACCGTTTGGCTCCGGAAGACAGCGCAGAAATCTATCTCAAACTTGAATACCAAAACCCGGGCTCCAGCGTGAAGGACCGGATTGCTATCAGCATCGTTGAAGAAGCGGAGAAAGACGGGACTTTGAAACCGGGCGGTACGATCGTTGAAGCAACGAGCGGCAATACGGGAATCGGTCTTGCTATGGTCGCTGCAGCAAAAGGATATAAGTCGGTTATCGTTATGCCTGAAACGATGAGCTTGGAGCGCCGCAATCTGCTTCGTGCTTATGGAGCTGAGCTGGTGCTGACACCAGGAGCGGAGGGCATGAACGGCGCAGTTAAAAAAGCCGAGGAGATCGTAAGCGAGAACCCTGGTTACTTTATGGCAGAGCAGTTCAAGAATCCGGCTAACGTAAAAATCCACCGTGAAACTACAGGTCCGGAAATCGTAGAAGCCATCGAATCCATTGGCGGCACGCTGGACGCATTTGTTGCCGGCATCGGCACCGGCGGTACGATCTCGGGCGCGGGTGAAGTACTGAAGCAGAGCTTCCCGAATGTGAAAATTGTAGCGGTAGAGCCTGCGGCTTCTCCGATTCTGTCCGGCGGCAAACCAGGGCCTCATAAAATTCAAGGTCTTGGCGCCAACTTTATTCCTGATATTCTGAATCGTGAGATTTATGATGAAATCATTCATGTTGAAAATGATGAAGCCTTCGACACGGCACGCCGCGTTGCGAAAGAAGAAGGAGTTCTTGCAGGCATCTCCTCCGGCGCTGCAGTATTTGCCGCACTTAAGGTAGCCAAAGAACTTGGAAAAGGCAAACGTGTCGTTGTGATTATTCCTAGTAATGGGGAACGTTACCTGAGCACGCCGCTGTACAATTTTGAAGGATAAGTTTGCAGAACAATGTGTTCTGACATTTTAATATGATTCTCGCCCCTGCTGCTGTTCTTACAGTAGCAGGTTTTTTTAGGTTGCAGATCGTATTTTTGTAAAAACCTCAAGGAAAAGTCTTTTCAAAAGGGCATCTGGCAAAGTATACTGACAACCAATAGAAAGCTCTTGCAGCAAAGGGGATGAGGAATGTGAACGGGAACAGCAGGTTTACGCATGAACATTGGAAGAGGTGGGTAGAGCAGGGATACACCATGCTGCCATTCATACTTGAAATGGAGCTGGAGAAGGATGAGTCAGGCCTCCCCGCTTCTTGGTCTCGTGCCTGGGAGCAAGCATCCCCGTATTCTTTTGTCCTCGAGAGCGGCAAGGATGGACGGTACACATATCTGGGTCTTCAGCCTGTATCTATTCTTAAGGGAAAGGGAGAACAGGGTGAGATTACCGTTTTGAAGGCTGGCAGCAGCACTGAACATACGGCAGGATCGCCTCTGGATGTTATCAGGCGTTGGATGGAGCCCTTTCAGGCTCCCAAGCCTCAGGATGATGAGGAGCAATCAGCGGGACTGCCTCCGTTTCTCGGAGGTTGTGTCGGGTTTTTAGGATATGATGTGGTTCGTTTCCTGGAATCTCTGCCTGTGAGTGCAGCGGACAATCCGGATATACCCGATTATCTCTGGATGCGGCTTGAAGAGATATGGATCTACGATCATACAGCACATAAGCTGATTTGTGCAGTTCATAAGCCAATATCGGCAGCTGGCGATCTGGAGCGCATATATGAACAAGCACAGGAACAGGCACGGTCAATGCTGACGCAGTGGCGCTCTTTTACGGAACAAATGCAGGCAGAGCTGGATGAAGAGCGGATTATGCGGCAAAGGCATATGATAGATGCACAGTCGCAGCAGGACCAAGGACAGTGGCCTGGCATGAAAAGCGCTTTTCCTCAGGATGCTTTCGAGCAGGCAGTAGAGACGATACAGAACTATATCCGGCAGGGCGATGTGTTTCAGGTTAATTTGTCGCTCAAGCAGGAACAAGAGCTGAATTCAGATCCGGAGCGGATTTATGAATGGCTGCGGATTTTAAATCCATCGCCGTATATGGGAATGCTCCGCTCGCCGGGCTTCAGTCTTGTGAGCGCATCACCTGAGCTTCTGGTCAAGCGCCAGGGAGAGCGGATCAGCGCTCGTCCAATTGCTGGCACCCGCCGCCGCGGGCATACGCGGGAAGAGGATATCGCGATGGCGGAAGAACTGCTCAGCAGCAAGAAGGAACGCGCGGAGCATGTCATGCTCGTTGATCTGGAGCGCAATGACATCGGCAAGGTGGCAGCTTACGGCACGGTAAGGGTACCGGAGCTAATGACCGTCGAGCACTACTCCCATGTCATGCATCTTGTGTCACAGGTGGAAGGACAGCTGGCTTCCGGTAAAGGTGCATTTGATGTCATCGCTGCCTTGTTCCCTGGAGGGACAATAACGGGAGCACCTAAAGTCCGGACGATGGAAATTATTGAGGAGCTGGAGCCGATAAGACGGGGACCTTACACGGGCTCCATGGGCTGGATTGACTACAACGGAAATTTGGAATTAAATATTATCATAAGAACACTGGTTGTATCGGATGGAATCGGCATGATTCAGACCGGCGCTGGAGTCGTCATTGACTCCGAGCCGTATCGTGAGTATCGTGAATGCCATAATAAAGCCAAAGCCATCGTCAAGGCAGTCCTTTTAAGTGAACAGGAAGCAGCTGCTGACATGACCCGGCAGGAAAAGGGGATGAGAGTATGATACTGGTGATCGATAATTATGACTCTTTTACGTATAACCTGGTTCAATATCTTGGTGAACTGGGAGAAGAAGTGAAGGTAATCCGCAATGATGAAATAGATATCCAGGGTATTGAAGCGCTCGCTCCGGATCATATTCTGATATCGCCGGGCCCGTGCACTCCGAATGAAGCGGGAATCAGTCTGGAGACCATTGCACATTTTAAAGGGAAAATCCCGATTTTCGGCGTCTGCCTTGGACATCAGGCCATCGGACAGGCATTTGGCGGACAGGTTGTCCGTGCTGAGCGGTTGATGCACGGCAAGACTTCACCGATTTTGCATCACGGAACCTCCATATTTGAGGGCCTGCCATCCCCGTTCACGGCGACTCGGTACCATTCCTTGCTTGTGGAACGCAGCACACTGCCTGATTGCCTGGAAATTACAGCTGAGACGGAAGAGGGCGAAATTATGGGACTGCGTCACAAGGAATATCCTGTAGAGGGTGTACAGTTTCATCCGGAGTCGATTATTACCGATTACGGACACCAGATGCTCCGCAACTTTCTGAAGCGGACAGCAACGACTAACGCATGAAGTGGATTCTGCTGAACGGTAAATGTATCGATGCTTCTGCTGCCGTGGTTTCCGTTATGGATCACGGCTTTTTATACGGTATGGGATTATTTGAGACCTTCCGTACCTACGGAGGCAAGCCATTTTTGCTGGAGAGGCATTTGGACCGACTGGCTCAAGGCTGCGAAACACTGGGAATCGGGACCGATACCCTGCCTGATCCCTTTCTGCTGCGGCAATCTATCAGCGAATTAATGAAGGCGAACGGTCTGGAGGAGGCGTATATCCGCTATACCGTCAGCGCGGGTGAAGATGTGCTGGGTTTACCAACAGGAAAATACACCCGCCCGAGTCAAGTACTCATGGCCAAACCTCTGCCGGAAACTCCTGATGAGCTGTACACCCAGGGGAAGGCACTGAAGCTGCTCAACATCAGGCGCAATTCCCCGGAAGGCTCTGTGAGGCTGAAGTCGCTGCATTATATGAATAATATTTTGGCGAAAAGAGAGCTCTCCTCTTATCCTGAAGCTGTACAACTTCATGCCGAGGGTCTGATGCTGAGTACGGATGGATATCTCTCGGAAGGAATTGTGAGCAATCTTTTCTTCGTTAAAAATAATCAACTATATACGCCGGATACAGCCTGTGGGCTATTGCCCGGCATTACGCGCGGCCTGGTGCTGGAGATGGCAGCTGCTGAAGGCCTGAGCTGTGAGGAAGGGTTTTATACATGGGAGGATGCGGCCTCGGCCGATGAAATATGGCTGACCACCTCGATTCAGGAGCTGGTGCCTGTCACCACGCTCATCAACGGTTCGGGTGCATTGTCTATAATTAGCGGCGGTCGTGTCGGGCCTGTCACAAGCAGGCTGCTTCGGCTGTATCGGCAGCAAACGGGAGGCTATCATGAAAACGACAATTTATGAACGAACCTATACCATGGGTGAGGCGGTGCTTGAGCTTGGAGCATCCACGAAAATCATGGGAATCTTAAATGTAACGCCTGATTCCTTTTCGGATGGCGGCCGGTATGTTGATCCTGAACAAGCAGTACATCACGCGCTGCAGATGGTTCAGGAAGGGGCGGATCTGATCGATATCGGAGGCGAATCGACACGGCCCGGATTTGAGCCTGTCTCTGCGGAGGAGGAGCTGCGCCGCGTCATTCCTGTTGTTGAGGCTCTTCACCGCGCGGCTCCCCATATTCCGATTTCGGTTGATACCTATAAGGCTGAGGTTGCCCGTAAAGCAATAGAAGCTGGAGCCCATATCATGAATGATATCTGGGGAGGCAAAAAAGATCCGGATATGCTGAATGCGGCGGCTGAGCTCGGCTGCCCGATTATTTTAATGCATAACAGGAAAGATATGAACTATAGTGATTTTGCCACTGACGTTGTGCGGGATCTGGAGGAAAGTGTCGAACTTGCGCTGAAGGCCGGTGTGGATGAAAAGCAGATTATTTTAGACCCGGGTATCGGATTCGCCAAGAACGGACCGGAAAATCTGCAAATTATGACCCAGCTTGACCGGCTGGTGGATATCGGGTATCCGGTGCTGCTCGCGACTTCGCGCAAAAAGTTTATCCGGACAGTCATGGACCTGCCAGTAAACGACATTGTCGAAGGAACGGCTGCTACCGTTGCATTCGGTATTGCCCAAGGCTGCCAAATTGTACGAGTGCATGACGTGAAACAAATCAAACGGACCGTGATGATGTGCGACGCTATGTTGTATGCATCAATGGACACCAGACGGATCGGCTCTTAATTTATTGGAGGGATGATGGATTATGGATAAAATGAAAATGCATCGCATGGAATATTACGGGTATCATGGCGTTTTTGAAGAGGAGCGTAAGCTGGGCCAACGCTTTTATATTGATCTGGAGCTTGAGCTGGATTTGCGGGCCGCCGGGGAAAATGACGATCTGACTCAAACGGTAAATTATGCCGAAGTTCATGAAGTTGTGAAAAAAGTCGTTGAAACCGAGTCTTTCCGCCTGATCGAAGCATTGGCCGAACGTATTGCATCCTCGGTACTGGACACTTATACTAGTATCGATGCATTGACGGTCAAAGTGACCAAACCGCACCCTCCCTTTGACATCCATTTTCAGGGCGTCACTGTGGAGCTTCACAGAACAAGGAAGTGAGAACCCATCATGAATGCACATTCCACCTCTGACTCATCAGAGGCTTATATTGCTTTAGGGGCCAATTTGGGTGACCGTGAAGATACACTGATGGAGGCGCTGCGTCGCCTCGATGAAACTCCCGATATCACCGTGCTCCACTGCTCCAATATCTATGAAACGGAGCCGGTTGGTTATGTAGACCAGCCTTTGTTTCTGAATATGGCTGTACGGGTCCGCACAAGTCTGAATCCATATGGATTGCTGCATGTGATGCAGCAGATCGAGAAAGAGCTCGGAAGAGTCCGCCATATTCGTTGGGGTCCGAGAACCGTCGATTTGGATCTGATCTGGATGGAAGGGCAGAAGGAGAACACGGAAGAATTGATTCTGCCTCATCCCCGTATGGAGGAGCGTATGTTTGTACTTGCCCCGCTGAAGGACATTGTGCCTGCGGATGAATCCTCCGGTTTGCGGACTGTAGTCATGGCAGCAGTGGAAAGACTGGATGGAAAGGAAGGTTTGCAGCTTTGGAAAACTTGCAGCTGGCGCAGCGTATCCGCGCCTTCCGGAAACTAAAGGGATTTACACAACAGGAGCTGGCATCCGGGTGCGGCATTTCGCTGGCGGTGCTCGGTGCTATAGAACGCGGAAACCGGCGCGCTGATGAACAGACGTTGACGAGAATTGCCGAGGTTTTGGACATTTCGCTCCAGGAACTCACCAATCAATAGATTTACTGCTCCAGGACGGATATATATATTTGAACAAAATGATCTTAAAGGAGCGAATGGATCACATGCTGAAGATTGGCAATATTGAAATGAAGAACCAGGTCGTTCTGGCTCCGATGGCGGGAGTATGCAACCCGGCATTCCGGCTCATAGCCAAGGAATTCGGAACCGGATTGGTTTGCGCCGAGATGGTCAGCGGAAAGGCTATCCTACATGGCAATCAACGCACGCGGGAAATGCTTTTTGTCGACGAACGGGAAAAACCGCTCAGCCTGCAGATTTTTGGCGGGGACCGTGAATCGCTTGTGGAAGCTGCGAAAGTCGTTGACACGCAGACGAACGCCGACATTATTGATATCAATATGGGCTGCCCTGCACCAAAGGTGACCAAAATTGATGCCGGCGCCCGCTGGCTGCTGGATTCGAACAAAATTTATGAGATGGTTGCTGCAGTGGTGGATGCCGTTGATAAGCCTGTGACGGTTAAAATGCGCACCGGTTGGGACCACGATCATATTTATGCGGTTGAGAACGCACGTGCAGTCGAACGCGCAGGAGGCCAGGCGGTAAGTGTCCACGGCCGTACACGCGAGCAGCTGTATACCGGTCACGCCGATTGGGATATTATAAAGCAGGTTAAAGAGTCGGTATCGATTCCTGTCATCGGGAACGGGGACGTGGTGACACCGGAGGATGCCCGCCGGATGCTGGACCAAACAGGTGTGGACGGAGTTATGATCGGACGTGGAGCGCTTGGCAATCCTTGGATGCTGTATCGTACGATTGAGTATCTGAAGACTGGAAAGCTCCTGTCTGAACCACCTGCGGAAGAGAAGATCCGCATAGCTATTTTGCATATGGATCGGCTTATTGCCTTAAGAGGGGAATCGGTTGCCGTTCGCGAAATGCGCAAGCATTTGGCATGGTATCTGAGAGGACTGAAGGGCTCTAACCGTATCAAAGATGAGATAATGGAAGGAACAAAGCGGGATGAAATGGTCAGAATCCTGGAGGATTTTGTAGCCAGTCTGAACGAACGGGCAGCGCTGGAAGCAGATATGGCGGAAGAAGCAGTCGTCTCCCAATAATGCCCATGCATATGCCTGCGGGCGTGTGATTGACATTTTGAAATGCTTACCATATAATTTTTCAGTATAAATTCGACTTTATCCTTAAAACAGCAGAGGGATGTTCTGATCCTTCAAACTTTGCATAAATATAGATTGATCTAAAGATAACATGATAGTTCTCTCTATAATGATTACGGTAGTTTTAAATTTATTTACATGACAGGAGAATCGGTTAAGATGAGCGATAAAGAAGTCATTCTAACACAGGACGGACTCAAAAAGCTGGAAGACGAACTCGAGAACCTGAAATCAGTCAAACGGCGCGAGGTGGCAGAACGTATCAAAGTGGCCATTGGCTACGGGGATATCAGTGAAAACTCGGAGTACGAAGATGCCAAAAATGAGCAGGCTTTTATTGAGGGACGCATCATCACACTTGAAAAATTGCTTCGCAATGCCCGGATTATCAACAGCGACGAAATCAATACTGATGTTGTCGGAGTCGGTGCTACGGTAATCGTGCAGGATCTGGAGTTCGGTGATACGATGGAATACACGATTGTGGGTACGGCTGAATCCGATCCCCTTAACAATAAAATCTCGAACGAAAGTCCGGTGGGTAAAGCCATTTTGGGCAAGCAAAAAAACACCACAGTGGACGTTAACGTTCCTGCGGGCGTGGTTCAATACAAGATCATCGATATCAAAAAATAAGATCCGCATGCTTTAGGATTGTTAGGAAGCTTCCTTTAGGAAGCTTTTTTTTCAGATATATAGAATGAACTTTAGTACATTCTAGGGTAGACACCTGTGTACGTTTGACGAAAGCAGGCAGTGAGATAGAAGGAGTGACGTTTGAAATGTCGGAAGAAGTAAACAATCACGAAGAAGAAATAGAACTTAGCGAGATGCTCCAAATTCGCCGCGGCAAACTGGACGAGCTCCGCAGTCTGGGAATTGATCCTTTTGGAAAGAAATACGATCGGACTCATCATGCAGGCGATTTGGTTGCAAAGTATGACGGAATGACCAAGGAAGAGCTGGACGAGCAGCATGCCGAAGTGCGCGTTGCAGGCAGAATTATGGCCAAGCGTGGCATGGGTAAAGCTATTTTCGCTCACATCCAGGATCTCAGCGGTAAAATTCAGATTTATGTGCGCCAGGATTCTGTTCCTGAAGCAGCATTTGCTGCGTTCCGCCTGCTTGATCTCGGGGATATTGTCGGTATTACCGGCACCATGTTCAAGACCAAAACGGGAGAAACCACGATCAAAGCAAGTGAAGTCGAGGTTCTTTCGAAGTCCCTCTATCCACTGCCTGACAAATACCATGGTTTGAAGGATGTTGAGCTTCGCTACCGTCAACGCTATGTTGACCTGATCATCAATCCTGAAGTGCAGCAAACATTCATTACGCGTTCCCGTATCATTCAATCGATGCGTCGTTATCTGGACTCCCAGGGCTATCTGGAAGTAGAAACGCCAACCCTGCATGCCATCGCTGGCGGAGCAGCGGCAAAGCCATTTATTACACATCATAATGCGCTTGATATGCAGCTTTACATGCGTATTGCGATTGAACTGCACTTGAAACGCCTCATCGTTGGCGGCTTGGAAAAAGTCTACGAAATCGGACGTGTATATCGTAACGAGGGTATTTCTACACGCCATAATCCGGAATTCACCATGATTGAGCTGTATGAAGCCTATGCGGACTACCAGGATATTATGAACCTGACCGAAAGCATGATTGCCCATATTGCCCAAGAAGTGCTTGGCACTCAGGTGGTTAACTATCAGGGACATGAAGTGAACCTGGCACCAGCATGGCGCCGTGTATCTATGGTGGATGCCGTTAAAGAAGTGAAGGGTGTTGACTTCGGCGTACAGATGACGAATGAAGAGGCGCATCAACTTGCGAAAGAGCATCACGTCAAAGTTGAGCCACATATGACCTTCGGCCATATCCTGAATGCATTCTTTGAAGAGTTTGTAGAGGAGACCTTGATTCAGCCGACATTTGTAACCGGACATCCGGTAGAAATCTCGCCGCTCGCGAAGAAGAACGAGCAGGATCCGCGCTTTACGGATCGCTTTGAGCTCTTTGTCGTGGCACGTGAGCATGCGAATGCTTTCAGTGAGCTGAATGATCCGATTGACCAGCGTCAACGTTTCGAAGCGCAGATTAAGGAACGTGAGCAGGGTAATGACGAAGCGCATGAGATGGATGAAGACTTCCTAAACGCGCTTGAGTACGGTATGCCTCCTACAGGTGGTTTGGGTATCGGTATCGACCGTCTCGTAATGCTGTTGACCAATGCACCGTCCATTCGTGACGTACTGCTTTTCCCTCACATGAGAAATCGTACGCAGGAGTAGTCATATTTAAGTAAATGAGGATATTCCTCATCATATAGAAAAGGAACAGCGTGAATTATTCACGTCTGTTCCTTTTTTTGTTTTTATAAGCCCGGTTGTAGGCGGCAGAGCGTCAACAGATGACGCTTGACGACGTTACGCATCATGTCTGTTGTTACGACATCCGGTCTAAGCACAGCGTGGATCGCGAGGCCGTCAATCAGGGCATAGAAGCGTTCAATCTCAAGTGAGATGTCCAGATCTGGAAGGACTAGGTCTATGGCAGTTAATCCATTCATGATTGCAATAAAAATATGTCTGAGATCATCATCGACCTCGCTGCGGTGCAATCCAAGCGAAGGATCAGATAATGATTTGACGACAAAAGCAAACCAAACCTCCATTTCATGTCGTTTCTCTTCATTGGTGGGAAGAACCTCATCTAGCAGAAGAGGGATGTCTATGAATAGATCGCCGCTGTAGGCAATACCTGCAATTCGCTCCCTTACCTTTTCCGAAACTTTTTTCATGGCATAAGACAGAAGCTCTGAGTGTGTGGTGAAATAGTGTCGCATGGAGCCGACCGAAAGCCCTGCTTCATCGGCGATGTTCCTTACTGAGGCTTGATCAAGCCCGATCTTTCGGATGACACGCCACGTGGCTTCGGCCACTCTTTCTTTTTGCTTTTCGTGATCAACAATTTTGGGCATGTACCAAGTATAACATTCACCTTGTTTATTTAATACAGTCGTGATAAATTGTTTTTAATACAACCGTTCTAAAAAGAAAGGATGAAGGACAATTGATCGCAGCATTAATCGTAGGATGCGAAATTGCATTTTGGGTGCTTATACTGGCCGGCTTGAGCGCACGATATTTAGCCGGATGGAGCCGTTTGGGGGCGATTTTGCTGCTGGCTACACCAGCCGTGGATGTTTTGCTCATCATATTTACGATTGTGGATCTAAGAAATGGAGTAAAAGCAGAATTCATTCATGGACTCTCTGCTATATATATCGGTGTGACGGTTGCATATGGGCATCGGATGATAAAGTGGGCAGATCAGAGGTTTGCTTACCGGTTCGCAGGAGGGGAGGAGCCTGAGCGCGCACCTAAACATGGGAAGGCTCATGCCCGTCGTGAGAGAGAAGGTTGGTACCGGCATGTGATTGCATGGTTTGTTGGGGGCGTTCTGCTTGTGCTTATGATCTTGATTGTCAATGACCCTAATCGTACAGAGGCGCTGAGGATTGTACCGGTATGGTGGGGAGGGATCGTAGCTATCGACTTCCTGATTAGCTTCAGCTATACATTATGGCCTAAACCGCCGAAGTAAAGAGGGGTATGCAGAGAAACGCAGGACAAACAAAGCTATTGCATCAATGAATCAGGTACTCGTATCCCGGCAACTTAATATTTCAAAAAACAGCTTGCACCATCCTGAAATCCATGATATATTATTAGTCCGGCCAAGAAATGCAGGTAAAACTGCTAGCCAGCAGGTTTTCAAATTTGAAAGTTTCTGAAAAAAAGAACTTCAAAAAAAGCTTGCAAATCTCGGCTGAACATGATATATTATAAGAGTTGCTGCTGAGCTAACTGAGCGGCTTCGAAAACGAAAGAATTTGATCTTTGAAAACTGAACAACGAGTGAGATACAGACCTTGCTTGCAAGGTCGACCGCGAAGCAAATTGGTTCATGCCTTTTGGCTGAATGATTTGCTGAGCAAAACAATGAGATTTAATCTCGTCAGTTTCAAAATGAGCTATCAACTTTCTTGGAGAGTTTGATCCTGGCTCAGGACGAACGCTGGCGGCGTGCCTAATACATGCAAGTCGAGCGGAGTTGATGAGGTGCTTGCACCTCTGATGCTTAGCGGCGGACGGGTGAGTAACACGTAGGCAACCTGCCTGTAAGACTGGGATAACTACCGGAAACGGTAGCTAATACCGGATAATTTATTTCTTCTCCTGGAGAGATAATGAAAGAC